>JAJAYX010000433.1 GCA_026785985.1 Rudanella sp.
ATTTATAGCATACAGTCTGGCTAATTTATTTTTTAGTTGTCGGAAAGCTACAAAAAACACGATGGCAGGCTCATGAATGGTTATTTATTCATTTGCTTTTGGGGCAAAAGGACTAGCAATAAAAAAAACCTGCACGCAGAAGCACACAGGTTTTCGTCAGACAGCTAAAGGTGTAATGCCTATTGCATTCACTCCGACAAAGTTATGCAAAATATTGTGACTATCTGAGTTGCCCCATTGTTTTTTGACTGCCTGTTAATCAAGGGATTAGTCATTTAATATTATAGGAAAAGTAGGATACTGACAAGTTTGTTAGGTAAAGCTCATTTTTTGGAAAATTCACGATGGTAAGCAGCCTTGTAGAGTTCTTCTTCGGGCAGGCTTTTAAAATAGGCATAGGTGATGGCCAAGCCTTCAGCTCTCGACACTTTTGGTTCCCAGCCAAGCAATTCCTGTGCCCGCGTGATGTCGGGTTTACGTTGCTTTGGATCGTCCATTGGCAACGGTTTAAAGACCAGTTGCTGTGTTGTTCCAGTAAGCTTGATAATTTCTTCGCCAAACTCTTTGATGGTGATCTCTGCCGGATTACCGACGTTTACGGGGTATGCATAATCGCTCAATAACAACCGATAAATCCCTTCTACCAGATCATCTACATAGCAGAATGAGCGGGTTTGGCTACCGTCGCCGAATACGGTTAGATCTTCGCCACGCAGAGCCTGTCCGATGAATGCAGGCAATACACGGCCGTCGTTCAGGCGCATTCGGGGACCATATGTATTGAAAATGCGAACAATCCGGGTTTCAACGTGGTTGTATGTATGATAAGCCATAGTCATGGCCTCCTGAAACCGTTTGGCTTCGTCGTACACGCCACGCGGCCCAACCGGGTTAACATTGCCCCAATAGTCTTCGTTTTGCGGGTGAACATTTGGGTCGCCATAGACTTCCGATGTTGACGCAATAAGAACCCGTGCGTTTTTCACCCGGGCCAGTCCCAGGCAATTATGAATTCCCAATGATCCTACTTTCAGGGTCTGAATTGGAATCTTCAGGTAATCAATCGGGCTGGCTGGTGAGGCAAAATGGAGAATGTAATCCAGTTCGCCCGGTACATGGATGTACTTGGATACATCATGATGGTAGAACTCAAAGTTGGGGAGATGCCACAAATGTTCGATGTTTCGAATGTCGCCGGTGATGAGGTTGTCCATCGCCAGCACATGATAGCCCTCTTTAATAAAACGGTCGCACAAATGTGACCCTAAAAAGCCGGCCCCGCCGGTGATGAGAACTCGTTTCATAATTTCAGTGAGCAGTTGAACAGCCAACAGCCAACAGGTAGTTTCTCCTTGTTGACTAGTCACCAATAAACTGCTATTATTTGGTTAGACACTTGCTTTACTGTTGTGGTTCCCCGCCGGGACTGTTGGCTGTTGACTGTTTACTGTTCACTATTTCCCGGCCAATGCTGTAATAGGTATACCCCATCTCGGCTATCTGGTCGAGTTCATAGACGTTGCGGCCATCGAAAATGACTTTGTTTTTGAGCAGCAGGTTCATTTTGTCGAAATCAGGGGTGCGGAACAGGGGCCACTCGGTCATAATAACCAGTGCGTCGGCATCGTCGAGGGCGGCATAGGATGTGTGCGCATAGCTAATCTGGTTACCCAGCACGTTCCGAACGTTGTCCATCGCTTCAGGATCATAAGCGGTGATTTTGCAACCTTCGGCCAGTAGGGCACGGATATTATCAAGCGCAGGAGCTTCGCGAATATCGTCGGTATAGGGTTTGAACGCTAACCCCCAAATCGCGATGGTTTTGCCTTTCAGGTCGCCCCCGAAATAGTCTTTGATGAGCGGGAGCAGTTTCAGTTTCTGCTCGTTATTCACGTCCATCACCGATTTCAACACCTTGAAATCATAGTTGAAATCCTGGGCTGTTCGGGCCAGTGCCTGCACATCTTTGGGGAAACAACTTCCACCGTAGCCAATGCCTGCAAACAGAAACCGCTTGCCAATCCGGCTATCCGTGCCAATACCCCGGCGGATGTCGTCCACATTGGCCCCGGTGAGTTCGCAGAGGTTGGCAATTTCATTCATGAACGTGATTTTGGTAGCCAAAAATGCATTGGCTGCATATTTGGTCAACTCTGCCGAGCGTTCGTCCATGAAAATCACGGGGTTGCCCTGCCGCACGAGGGGAGCATACAGGCGGTTCATGACGGCTTTAGCCTTGTCTGATTTAGTACCGATTACCACCCGGTCGGGGTTCATAAAATCTTCAACAGCTACTCCTTCCCGCAAAAATTCTGGATTAGACACTACGTCGAAGTCAACTTTGGCGTTTTTTACAATGCCCGCATGAACTTTCTCGGCTGTACCGACGGGAACGGTGCTTTTATCCACAATAACCGCGTACTGCGACAGAATCGGGCCGAGGTCATCGGCCACTTTCAGAATATATTTAAGATCAGCGGAACCATCTTCGCCGGGGGGGGTGGGCAGAGCCAGGAAGATTACTTCGGCTCCTTTGATGCCATCGACCAGGTTGGTGGTGAATTTAAGCCGACCTTCTTCCACGTTGCGGTAGAAAAGTACGTCGAGGCCCGGCTCGAAAATGGGGATAATCCCATTATTTAATATTTCAACTTTCCGTTCGTCGATGTCAACGCACGTAACCTGATTTCCGGTTTCGGCGAAACAAGTCCCTGTGACAAGCCCGACGTAACCAGTACCAACGACTGCAATTTTCATGAGGTTGTATTTCTTGGAGGATAATTACATGGTTAGGACTACATATTGCTGAATTAGCCACACGACCATGCGGCAAAAGTAGCCCTTTTCCGGGATATGTACTGTTCTGCATGATTGAATGGGCGATGGCCTTGCTTATTTCCGCGCTACCTGCCGCCCGCGTCTGCGGGGTATCAACATGGCCTCAAGAGCTTCAAGCCGGGCGTTGGCCTGATTGAGACGGGCGTTTGTTTGGTTCAGTAGAGACGCAATATTTTGCGTCTCTACTCGCAGGTCTTGCGTCTCTACGCGCAGGTCTTGCGTCTCTACGCGCAACTGCTCATTCTCCCGCACCAAGGCCTGCACCCCGGCGA
>JAJAYX010000434.1 GCA_026785985.1 Rudanella sp.
AACCCACACTGAGGTGCCATAACGGCGGTTCCGGTTTGGGCCATTTCGCGGATGGCGATGGTGGTGGGTACGTCTTCGGTGAGGTCGAAATAATGCACGCCGAGCCGATGGGCCGCCTGAGCAATGGGCAGGTTGAGCGAATAGGGCAAACATGACACAACGGCATCGAAACCCTGGAGAATTTCACCAAAGGCATCGGTATCCGAAATGTCGGCCTGAAGGGTAGGGAAGGGGAGGTTTGGGTAGGCGGGTTGGTGTTTGTCGAGGCCGGTAATGCTGAATTTGCGGCCCAGCAATACGCCGACGAGTGAGCCAACTTTGCCCATCCCGACAACTAATACGTGTTGAATCATGGTAGTGATCGTTTGCGATGTTTTCGCAAATCTCTCTATTTATCCGGTACATACCAGAAGGGAATCGTTGTTATTTCTTCCGGCTTGGCAAGAGAATCTGCCTGAAGTCTAATCCGAATGGTGTTCTTGCCAGTTCTGAGATTAGTAGGGATCAGCACCGTCTGCCAGCCGCGCTGCTGCTGTTTGCCCCGTTGTGCGAACAACAACTGCGGGCGGTCATAGACCGAGTCGTTGATTGTAATGAGCAATAGCCGATTTATTTGCCCGTTGCTCCACTCGGCAAACCGACGACGTTTTTCCTTTCTTGGCAGCGTGTCGCTCCAGACAGGCTCTTTAGCCATTTTCGTCAAAAGCGTATCTAAGGCTTTAGGATATGCCACGAAGAGCCGGATAAACGACTCCCGAATCACATCAGACTGAATAGAAGCGGCTGCAATATACTCATCCTCAGACCGTTGGTCGTCGTAGGCGGTTGGATTGCTAAACAAGCTGTCGATGCGGGCTGTGTACATATACCGCTGGTTGAAAATCGATACCCGCTTGTCAACCCGCGATAGGTCGGTTAGAAGCTCAACCATAATCATCACAAAGAACACAATCATAAACACCACCATCGCTCGTAAGATTTTCTTAAAAGGTAGGTGACTATAGAACGTGTTGACAATGAATGCGAAAGGTTTGTACATTCCCCAATACATCAGCTTGCTGGCCGACGTAAGTTGATAATGAAGGCTGATACCGGTTGGGTGCGCTTTGACTTTTGGCAGACTCAACACAATGCTGATAATGAAGTAAATGGCAAAGAGCACATAGACTGCCTGCACAATAACATGCCAGACTTCAACCGGGATCATTGGCCGCAAAATGGAAGAAACCAGCAGGATGAGGAGGTAGGCAAAGGCAATTATAATCAGGAAAATAACGAACAGAAAGGCAACGGCAAAAACAATGTTGCACCGCTGATCGAGCCGCAGGATATACCGGTCGAGTGGCCCCAGGTCATCGGCCAACCGCTTCTGGGCATAAGGGGTCGAGAAGGGAATCCGGTCGTAGTGAATCCCCGTTGGATAAACGGCGAGCAGGCCCACCAGCCCTACCCAAAACGCCCGCATTACAAAATTGGTGAGGAAGGCTAAAAACAACACGTAACAGGTGGCCTTCATCATGCTGTAGGCCAGCGATGGCAACAGCCCCTGTATGCCGGTCATCTGAGTCATGAAATTATACCGAAAGTAATCGAATCCCTGATCGAGCAGGTCGGGCAATTGCAAAACGGCAAACAGGGCCGCTCCCGAAATAACGAGTTCGAGGTTCCAGCTCTGGGCAGTCAGCTCACGCAATTTTTCCTGTTGATCGGGCGGGAGTGTTGGTTGGGGACTGGGCGATTCGGCCATAACAGGCGGGAAAGAAACTTCGGGCATCACATTTTTGGTTGTCAGTAGCAATCCGAAAAGTAATTAAAAATCCCTTCTCAACTACTACTGCGTGTTGAATTGTGGCTTTCTATACAAAAACGGCCCACTATCAACGTTGATAGCGGGCCGTTTTTGCACAAAGAAGATTCGCTATTGCTCGAATGCAATTCTGATGTGAGCCATGAGGTGCTTGTTCATCTCTGCCCAGGTACAGTCCCACGAGTTTTCGGCCAGCAAGCTATCAATGGCTTCCCAGTTTGTGGTGTGCTGATAGGAAAGGACGCGTTCAATAGCTTGTTCAAATGCATCGGCAGAATCGGCGATCTGTACAAAATCGGGCGCACCATACGTGCGAATTACATCGCGTATGGGTGTTGACACCACGGGAAGCCCCGCCGAGAGGTACTCCGGCGTTTTGGTCGGGCTAATGAATCGGGTCGATTCGTTTAGGGCAAATGGTAGAATGGCCACATCCCAATTGCTGAAATAAGCGGGCAACTGCTTGTAGTCCTTCATGCCGAGATAATGTACGTTTGGCTCCTGGGGCAGGCTCGCCGGGTCGATTTTAACCTCCGGCCCCACCATCACAAACTGCCAGTCGGGTCGGCGACGGGCCACTTCGGCAATCAATTCCCGGTCGAAACGCTCGTCGATAACCCCGCTGAACCCGATGCGTGGCTGGTTAATAGTGCGCTGATCGTCGGGGTCGGGGAGTTTGGCCCTGGCAGCCGCAAAGTGGTCGTAGTCGATGCTGCTTGGAAAGGCAAACACGGATTTATGGCGGTCGCGTTTGGCTTCGTACAGGCTGTAGCCGCCCGTGAACATCACTGCCGCCTGCGCCATAAGCTCCTTTTCTTTGTTGATCAATTCGCGGGGGGCACCCCAAAACGCCGACAGTTCGTCCATGCAATCATACACGGTTAAAGCCGGCTTTAAATGGTCTGTAAAGAGCAAGGCCATGGGGGTGTAATACCAGGCAACGTAGTCCGTAATTTTTTCACGCTCAATCAGTTCATCAACCAATTGCCGCTGATACTGAATAAACCTCTCGTGTGAAATGCCGTGGGGCAAATGTGGTACCACAATGTTGAGATTCTCGCTTTGCTGACAAACGCTTACCCGCAACTCATTCCCCCAAATTGGTTCTTCAATATAATAGACCCGGTAGTTTTGGCTGGCGCGGGTCATAAGATGTTGGGGCCGTTGATAGACAAAATTCCAGCGTAAATGAGAGAAACAAATCAACGCCTGGGGCTGCTCGTTCTCTGATTGCTGGGGAGCAAGAAAGGAGGGCTGACGGATGTTGTCAACATTTTTTACAATATCGTCTGCTAACGCAGCACCTGCGTAGTCGGGAAATTTCATAACGGTTAGTCATTAGGTAAATCTGTGACGGGGTAAATGGGGTAATTTCTCCAATTTACCCCATTGCCCTAACTACTAACCTACTGTGCGACTTGTTTGTTAGTTGCAGATTGTATAAACTGATGGAACGGTCCCGCTTACTTATGAAGGAATCGGAGTTATTCTTTATCCTCCAGAACCGACCGGACAAGGTAGTTAGCCGAAACGTCGTTTTGGATAATAAATTTAGTAAGCCACTGCTCCTGCAAACCCGTAACTTTCAACAGTTCCTGCCTATTCATTCCACGCGCTTGCCCATCCAGCACTTTTTCAACAATAGTTTCTAAGTAGCTTAATTTACGCTGTACGGCGGCTTTTCCATTTTTCAGGACTGGATTGTGGCAACAAAAGAGTGTGTCAAAGTCAAGTTTTAGAATCTCGCGGGTTGCTTCAATCATCTGGTAAATATTTTCGCCCCGGCGAAACACTTTAAGGTTACCCACATAAAAATCACCGGCAAACAACCACCCTTCGCTGGGTTCGTGCAATACATGATGATCGTCGGAATGGCCGAGTGTTGAGATCGGAGTCAGGCGGTATAGACCAGCTTCTATAACGGCGGGCAACAGGTCGGCATCCGGGCAGGGGTCGATGGCCCCAAACCAGAATTTCTCGTAGGGCATCAGGGGGAACGCATGGCTTATACGTTGCGCCGTTAATGATCCTGCCAAAACCCGGCAGTTGTGTTGCCGACGTAACGCAGCCGCATTGCCCGAATGGTCTTCGTGAAAATGAGTCAGCACAATCTGACGAATAGTTTTCTGAGAAAACGTGGCTAAAATATCGGGCTGACAATGTTGCTGCCCGGTGTCGATGAGCGTATCATGCAAAAAATAGCACCAAACCGGAAAGGGTTTCACAAACCGAACCGGCGAATAACCAAACTGATACCCCTCTACAGGGCCATGACGAAGTGTTGAGCGAGTACGCATTGTGCAAAATTCGCCCAACAATTCGTACTTTTCCAGAATAAATGATTGCCTTCTCGCTCACCGAAGCGTCGAAGCGTCACTCAATCGACTAATCACTCAATACAATAAAATGAAACACACGCTACTCCTGCTTATTTCGCTGGTGGTTCTGCCCGCCTTTGCCCAATCGCCCAACACGGCTCAGTTGCAGGCCATTACCCAAAAACACGATCGGGCTTCCTATGCCGACCTGAACGAGTTCCTGAGTATTCCGAACGATGCTCACATCAACGGACAAATGCAGCCCAATGTCGAGTGGCTCCGGCGCGCATTTGAGCAACGCGGGTTTAACGTAGCAACCCTGCCCACCCCTACAAATCCGCTGATTCTGGCCGAAAAAATGGCTTCTGTGGCTACAGCGAACAACGCTGCCGGAACCCCCAAAACGCTGTTGCTTTATATGCACTTCGATGGGCAACCCGTAAGGCCGAACCAATGGCAACAACCCGACCCGTATAAGCCCGTACTGAAGCAGCGCGGTTCCGACGGCAACTGGACTGCAATGGATTGGGCGAAACTTCAAACCGATTATAATCCGGAATGGCGCATTTTCGGGCGGTCATCGTCCGACGATAAGGGGCCAATTGCCATGTTGCTGACCGCACTCACGGCGATGGAACAGGAGAAAATACCCCAACGCTATAACCTGAAGGTGATTTTGGATAGTGAAGAAGAAATCGGCTCTCCGCATTTAGCCAAAACCGTTTTGGAAAATAAAGATAAACTGAAGGCCGATGTGTTGCTGGTGATGGATGGCGGGCGGCACTTGTCGAACCTGCCCACGCTCATTTACGGATGCCGGGGCATTGCCACCGTAACACTCACCACCTTCGGCCCACGCGGGCCGCAACACAGCGGTCATTATGGCAACTATGCACCCAACCCGGCTCTGCGAATGGCCCAACTGTTGGCGGGAATGAAAGACGAGGAAGGCCGCGTTACGATTCCGGGCTATTATGATGGGGTGAAAATTGACGAGAAGGCTGCCCGACTGCTGGCCGCCGTCCCCGACGACCCGGCCCAAATTGCCAAAACGGTGGGTATGACCACCCCCGACCGTGTGGGCCGCAACTACCAGGAGGCCCTACAATACCCCTCGTTGAACATTCGGGGGCTTTCGTCGGCTTACGTTGGCCAACAGGCTGGCACTGTCATCCCCGACCGGGCCATTGCCGAGCTAGACCTTCGTTTAGTGCCAGAAACCGCCCCGGAACGGCTGATTTCGCTTATTCGAGGCTATATTGAAGGCAAAGGATACAAGGTTCTGGATCACGAACCGACCGAGGACGAACGAATGAAATTCCCCAAATTGATTCAGATGCAGGCTGGCCACGAAATGCTCCCTTTTCGCACGGATATTGGCATTCAGGAAGACATTTGGCTGACGCGGGCCATGGTGAGGGCGTTTGGTCGCGAACCCATCAAAATTCGTATGACGGGCGGCTCCGTTCCGATTGTGCCATTTTTACGCACGCTCAACATCCCCGCTATCCATGTCCCGATGGTGAATCTCGACAATAATCAACATGCCCCCAACGAGAATCTGCGGCTGGGTAATTATGTGGAAGGTGTTATGACCTGGTTGGGGATTCTAACGAATTGATGACGTTGTAGGGAAGGCATTGATGGGGCCTACACAAAAAAATAGACCCTCATTCCGTACTTTTGCACCGTGCAGAACCGTCTGCCAACTTTGGCTCGTTCCCAATTATTTACAAACAATTCGCATGGAAAAAATTAAAGTGGCAAATCCGGTTGTCGAACTGGATGGCGACGAGATGACCCGCATTATCTGGAAGTTTATCAAAGACAAACTGATTCTGCCTTACGTTGATGTTGATATTAAATACTTCGACCTTGGCATCGAATACCGCGACGAAACCAACGATCAGGTAACCATCGACGCAGCCAATGCCATCAAACAATACGGCGTGGGCATTAAATGCGCCACTATCACGCCCGATGAAGACCGCGTGAAAGAGTTCAACCTGAAGCAGATGTGGAAGTCGCCAAACGGCACAATTCGCAATATTCTGGACGGAACGGTTTTCCGCGAGCCAATCGTGATGAATAATGTGCCGCGCTTAGTGACCAACTGGACAGCCCCCATCATTGTGGGTCGCCATGCGTTTGGCGATCAATATAAGGCTACTGATTTTTTGGTTCCGGGCAAGGGCAAGCTGACCATGAAGTTTGAAGGCGAAGACGGAACCGTGATGGAATACGAAGTGTATGACTTCAAAGGACCGGGCGTGGCAATGGGTATGTATAACGTGGATGCCTCGATTCGGGGATTTGCCCGCTCGTGCTTCAACGTAGCTCAGCAAAAAGGCTGGCCGCTCTACCTCTCGACCAAAAACACCATCCTGAAAAAATATGACGGTCGGTTCAAAGATATTTTCCAGGAGATTTATGACGCTGAGTTTGCCGGAAAGGTGCAGTACGAACACCGCCTGATCGACGACATGGTGGCTTCGGCTCTCAAGTGGAACGGCAACTTTGTATGGGCCTGCAAAAACTATGATGGCGACGTGCAGTCGGATACCGTAGCGCAGGGCTTTGGCTCATTGGGTCTGATGACCTCCGTGTTGCTTACACCCGATGGCCTGACAATGGAGGCCGAAGCGGCCCACGGCACCGTAACGCGCCACTACCGCGAATACCAGAAAGGCAACAAGACCTCGACCAACCCGATTGCGTCGATCTACGCCTGGACACGCGGTTTGGCCTTCCGGGGTAAACTTGATGATAACCAACCGCTGATCGACTTCGCTAACGCGCTCGAAGCCGTTTGTGTGGCCGTTGTCGAAAGCGGAAAAATGACTAAAGATCTTGCT
>JAJAYX010000435.1 GCA_026785985.1 Rudanella sp.
AACTGATCCTCTTGCTGGGAGGTGCCAACCTGATGATAGTTTATTTTAGAGTACTTGTTTTGGGCCGACAACTCCTTCCCGGTTTTGGGCTTATCAAATCCCGAATAATAAAACCCTGTACTCGTCCAGGTTACACCGGGAAATTTAGTCCATTCAAGCTTACCAGGCAGGGTTTTGAGCGTTTGCAAATCCATGATAAACACCTCCTCCCAGTCGGAGCCAGCTTTGGACAGGGCATACGCAGCATATCGCCCATCTTTCGATAAATCAAAACTCATGAGCCGGGTAGTGCCATCAGCCGCTAACTGGTTGGGGTCGATAACAACCTCTGGTAGCACTGCCGAACCGTCTGCCCCGCCAGTCAGGCCCTTCTGCCGGTAGAGAACCCACTGATTTTGCAGGCCGTCGTTTTTGTAGAAATAGTACCATTGGCCCATCTCGCCATCACCCCTATGAAACAGCTTGCCGTATTTTGTGTAATCCAGTAACTGCTCGATTCGCTTTTTTAATTGGGGCCGGTAGGGGATTTGGTCGAGGTAGCCAAACGTAACCTTATTCTGAGCCTTGACCCAATCGGCGGTTTCGCCCGAGCGGTCATCTTCAAGCCAGCGGTAGGGATCGGCTATGGTCGTGCCGTGGTAATCGTCGACCTGCTCCACTTTGCGGGTTACAGGGTAAGAAAGCGGCTGGGCCAGGGTCGTTGTTGACACGCCGACCAGCAGACAAAGGATAATGACGTTGGTTTTCATGAGAATAGTTTTGGGAATACTACTGGACAAATTTGATAAAGATTTAAAAATGAGGGGATTATGATGGAGTTTTGTTGTACCAAGAACAAACACCTATCAAAATGTCCCCTCACGTCGCCAAATTTATCAGGACTTACCCGACTTTTAGGCCCTCAGTCATACAAAATCTATTTATTGTCTTGGGCGCAATCATTCAAGCCAAGACCGTAAACCTCTATGAACTCAGAGACGAAGTCGGTAAACTATTGGAAAAGTGCAAGACTAAATCCGATAGCCACTACCGACGACTCACCCGTTTTTTTACTCTCAACTCCGATAGCCTACTTTGGGCTTGTATCTTAGAGTATGCGTTAAGCTTGGTAGGAAGAACCACCAACCAATGTTATTTGGATGCTACGGAATGGAGCATCGGAAAATTTAAACTCCATTGTTTGGTATTAGCAGTTGATTATCAATGCGTTGCTATTCCTGTTTATTTCAAACTCTACCAACATAAGGGCGTATTGTCTCAGCAAGAACGGATTGCCTTTATGGAATCGGCCAACCGGTTTTGTCAATTAACCGACTCGGTCATCATCGCCGACCGAGAGTTTATTGGGGACGATTGGTTTGTACACTTTTATACGGCCTCATTGGACTTCATAGTTAGGCTACGGAAGGGACAATATAAGCATCAGTTAGTGGGCAATCGCCACTACGAAACACTTGAAAAGAGAGCCCGCAAAAAAGGGAAAGCCTCTGCCCTAATAGTGATTGATGGATTTAGGTTTCGTTTGTGGATAGTAAAGAATGCAAATAGGACTGATAAGGAACCATTGATATATATTTTGACGACTATTCTCGGCAAAAGGGATACTCCTGATCTGTACCGGCTGAGATGGAAGATAGAAACGCTTTTTAAACATCTCAAAACGAACGGGTATAATCTTGAAGACCTTCGTCTGACCGAGCTTAGCAAGATTAGGCTGTTAGTATCGCTTGTGGTTCTGGCGTACATTATAGCGATTTTGATGGCCTTGGATGCACGTAAAACCAGGCCTGTCAGTAAGAACTATTATAAAGACGGCACTTCGTTTGATCGTATTTCTATGTTCAAAGAAGGCCAATCGCTACTTAAACAGAGTTTTATAACAGTCTGGCAACTTCTTGAAATAATACAATACATAAATATCAAAGCATCTGTCCCAATTCCCAACTGGAGGTTAAATGTCCAGTAGTATTATAGCCAATATCCATGTGGCGCAGAAACTCCGCATTTTGGGCCAGCAGTCAAAAGGCAGAAAAAACAAACGGTGCAGTCAGAAAAAAGTGGTTCATAGGAGAGCGTGAGTTAGGAATAGGAGCCGTAGAGAACGATAGTATGATATAAACCGTTAAGAAATAGTATATTTGACGAAAATAGCGGTATACTGGCCGGGAGCAAAGGTCAGTTGCATTCACAATTTATTTCACTGCACGTGACCTTTCACGACTTCAATCTCCACGACGACGTACTGTCGGGTGTGGATGCCATGAATTACCAGCAGGCTACTCCGATTCAGGAGATGGCCATTCCTAAAATCATCGAGGGTAAAGACCTGATTGCCTGTGCCCAAACCGGCACCGGCAAAACAGCGGCCTATCTCATTCCGCTGTTAGACAAAATCTCCCACGCCGGTCATCAGCACACCAGCACCCTGATTTTGGTGCCAACCCGCGAACTGGCCAAGCAGATCGACGAGCAGGTTGAAGGATTTGCCTATTTCGTTTCGGCCACAAGCATTGCCCTCTATGGGGGCGGCAAGGGCGAAAACTGGGATCAGCAACGCAAAGCTCTGACTACGGGTGCCGACATCATTATTGCCACCCCCGGTCGTCTGATGGCCCACATGCAAATGGGCTACGTGAAGTTCGACCAACTGAACTACCTCGTTCTGGATGAGGCCGATAAGATGCTCGATATGGGTTTCTCGGACGATATTCTGAAGATTGTTCGCGACATTCCCACCGACCGGCAAACCCTGATGTTCTCGGCTACGATGCCCGGCA
Source organism: Rudanella sp. (assembly GCA_026785985.1). Lineage (GTDB taxonomy): Bacteria > Bacteroidota > Bacteroidia > Cytophagales > Spirosomataceae > Rudanella. Next base: position 2,778 of record JAJAYX010000435.1, read on the forward strand.
AAATCCGGGAGTTCGCCAAGAAACTCCTCAGGAACCCCGATGAGATTACCCTCGCCGTATCGAAGCCCGCCGAGAAAATCGACCAGCAGTTCTACATGGCGAAAGACCACCAGAAATTGCCTCTGTTGATGCACCTCATTCAGCAGGCCAACGCGCAAAGCATGGTGCTGTTCACGTCACGCAAGTCAGAAGTGAACCCCATTGTGCGTGCCCTGACCAAACTGGGCTACGAAGCCCACGGTATTTCGTCGGACATTGAGCAGGATCAGCGCGAAAAAGTACTTCGGGGCTTCAAAAACAAGCAATTCCCGATTTTGGTGGCTACCGACGTACTGTCGCGGGGCATCGACATCGACAGCCTGAGTCACGTGGTAAACTACGATGTTCCCCGCGATGCCGAGGATTATGTTCACCGGATTGGCCGCACGGCCCGCGCCGAAAATACGGGAACCGCCATTACGTTTGTGAACGAGATGGATTTGTATCGGGTCAAGAAAATTGAGCGGCTTTTAGAAAAGAAAATTGAAAAGCGGGCCATCACCGAAGAACTCGGTCTGGGTCCGGCTCCATCTGCCGAAGGTGGTGCCACTGACCCACGCCGGGATGCAGGACGTGGGGGCAGCAGCGGCCGTGGTGGAGCTGGCACTGCTCCTCGCGGTGGCGAACGGTCGTCAGGTAGTCGTGACGGTAACCGGCGAGCCGATGCCCCCCCTCGCGAAGGCCGACCCGACAACCGGAATGGCAAGGCCCGATCAGAAACGACCCATGCACAGGCAATTGTTACTCCCTCGGAAAGCGTCTCGGCTGAAACGCCAAAGCCCCTGTTGACCACGGAAAGCCAACCCAATGGTGAGGTTAAAAAATTGCGCAATCGAAACCGCAATCGGGGCAAAGGTCGCAAGCCAAACCCGGCTGGCGAAACGGAGCCGGAAGCGGTGAACTCGGCTGAGTAATTATGGATGGCCTCGATAACGTTATCGAGGCCATCTTTTACTGAGACGGGGGCGATTTTTTTCTGAAGCGGGTTGATTTATTGTAACGATTTTCTGCCATAAAACCGATCCAGATCCTGGGGCGAATCGAGGTCAATCAGGCCCTCTTCAAACGGCACTTCGGTGCAGTCGGCGCGGTGTTTCACGAGTATCCATCGGGCACCCCTGTCGCCGGTTAGGCTTAGAAGTTCGTCAACATAGTTAGTGGCAAACAGAGCCGGAACACCCAGCGGACCATCGGACCCATACCGACACGCCACAATCCCCTTTTCCCCTTCCTGAAACGTCTCTACCAACGTTAGCAGCAACCCCAGCGACACATGGGGTTGATCGGTGAGCAACACCAGCACCGCATCTAATTTGGGTTGGGTCATAAACAGCCCGGCAAGGCCCATTTTGAGCGACGAAGCCATGCCCTCCTCGTGGCGCGGATTGTCGATGAGCGTTACGGGCAAACTTTCCAATTCATCGGCAACAGCGTGGCGATTTGCTCCCAAAACAACTGTGACGGGACCTTTCTGGAGCATAAGGGCCATTTCGGTGATGCGTCGAACGAGGGTTTTCCCTTCATGCACCAGCAATTGTTTGGGTTGCCCCAATCGCGACGATGAGCCTGCGGCTAAAATAATGGTTCCTATTGTCATGGTATTAGGTCTGCTGGATAGCCTACTTCGCACAAAAACAACCCACTTGCCGGGGCCGCCCGGCCCGCCACCTGCCGGTCGAGAGCCAGAATAATCCGTTCAAAGTCGGCGATAGTCATGCGCCCCTGCCCCAGGTCGAGCAGTGTTCCGACGATGGCCCGCACCATACCCCACAAAAAGCGGTTAGCCCGGATATGAAACGTGAGGTCGGCTCCAGTATCAGGTCGCCACTCGGCCAGGTCGATGGTGCAGTGAAAATGTTTAACGGCGGCCTTGGCTCGGCTAAAGCTCTTATAATTTGTGTATTGCAGTAATAATGCGGCCGCTTCGTTCATCGCATCTATGTCCAGTTCGTGCCGAAAATAGTAGCATTGACCGGGCCGGAACGCATCTTTTTGCTGCCGAATCCGGTACTGGTAGTACCGCGAATTGGCCGAAAATCGGGCGTGCGCATCGGTATCAACCGGGAAAATTCGCCGAATGGCAATGTCGGTGGGAAGCATCGCATTCAGCGAATACACAATCTGATCGGGATTTTCGAGCGGTTGAGGCAAGTCGAAATGGGCGAACTGCTGCTCGGCGTGAACCCCCGCATCGGTGCGGCCACTGCCCAGAATGCTGATTGGGCGGCCTAATCGTTTGCTGAGAGCCTGTTCGATTTCGGCCTGAATGCTGTGTCCGTTGGCCTGAATCTGCCAGCCATGGTACTTGGTGCCACAGTAGGCCAATTCCATAAAATAGCGTTGTTGGGTCATTCTAATCCTTCTAAACGGCTCTCTTCCTCATCAGGAATAAGATTAATACCGTCGTAAATAGCGGCCAAAGTCAACTCCAGATCAAGCCGGGGCATCACAATAACATCTTCGGGTTGTTCATAAACGGTGTTAATCCATTCGTCCGTTTGTTCGATCCGGCTGAATAGTTCGACTGCCATTTTATATTGATCGACCAGCAAATAATACCAAAGTGAAGGCATCCGGCGGTATCGCTGCCATTTAAATCCCCGGTCGTTGTATGCCGTTGATTTAGACAAGACCTCTACCAACATACGGGGTTGCCTGATAATCAGGTTATCGCCCCGCAAATCGAACGGATGGCAGGCCACCACGACATCGGGGTAAGGCATATACACCCCCCGAACCGCTTCGACCTTCATATTCTCGGAGAAAACACGACAACCACGTCCCTTGATACCTGCTTTCAGGCCATCTTTAACGTTATCTACCAACACGTTATGATTAACCGTTCCACCGGCCATTGCATACACCTGACCGTCGCGAAATTCATGGCGAACATCGCTGGTTTCTTCAAATTTGAAGTAGTCCTCAACGGTTAATTTGGGGGGCGGGGAGTATGAACTTGCTTCCATGTTGATAAATATCTATTTACGCCATTATCGCCCCTAATGCATTGTCATATAGCCTTTTTGCATCGGCAAGAGACTGAATTACCTGCCCGTCGATCACGAAATCACTGCCCGTCACCGAGCCAATTTTGGCACACGGAACGCCCGTTGCCGCAACAGCCTCCTCAAAAGCCGCCTGCTGCTCCACCGACACCGACACTACCACGCGACCCTGCCCTTCGCCAAACAACACGGCATCGAGCCGACACCCCACCGAACAACCTGCCGGGGCCGTTTCCACGGCGAAACCAAAGCCACCCGCCATTGCTGATTCGGCTAAAGCCACGAACAAACCACCATCCGACAAATCGTGCGCTGACTGAATCAGTTTCTTTGTAATTAGTTGGCTTAGAGAGTTTTGCATAGCCAGTTCAGCATCCATATCGAAGGCCGGAGCTGGCGAAGCCTTCACCCCCCGGAACGAGTACAAATACTCCGACGAAGCAATATCGTTTGCCGGTGCGCCCAGCAAATAAATAGCGTCGGCAGGTGATCCTGTTCCCGACTGTCGGAAATTGAGTGTCATACGGTTGTCGATGTTTTCCATCAAACCCAGCATCCCGATAGTTGGCGTTGGGAACACCGGCCCATCGTCGGACGATTGGTTATAAAAACTAACTTTGCCGCCCGTAACGGGGGTTGCAAACCGCAGGCAAGCCTCGCCCATGCCTTTCACAGCTTCCACAAAATGCCAATATACTTCCGGCACATAGGGGTTGCCAAAGTTCAGGTTGTTGGTCACCGCAATGGGGTCTCCACCCGAACAAACGATGTTGCGGGCAGCCTCAGCCACAGCAATTTGCGCGCCCACAAATGGGTTGGCATTCACGTAGCGGCTGTTGCAGTCAACCGTAATCACAATGGATTTATTGGTCGATTTTCCGTCGGGGGTTTTCACCCGAACCACAGCGGCATCTGAGGGGGCGTTGGTACTGCGGTTGGCCGTGCCCACCATCGAGTCATACTGCTCATAAATCCACCGGCGCGAGCAAATGTTTGGGTGGCTTAACAGGTGTTTAGCCACCGTGCCGATTTCGTCCGGCCTAATGTCGGGAACATCGGTGATCTGAAACTTCGCAAACTCCTTAATGTAGGCCGGTTCGCGGTATTCGCGGTAGTATTGGGGGGCACCTCCACCCAACACGAGGTCGTGGGCGGGTACGTCGGCCACCAACTGCCCATGCCGGTAGAAATATATACGGGCCGCGTTCGGTCGCCCATGCGCGCCTTCGGGGGCGGCAATCACCTCCCCAATTTGGGCACAATGCAGATCCCACCTGTCGAAAATACCCTTAATCAGGTCTTCTTTGCCCTTTTCAACCACCACCAACATCCGCTCCCGCGACTCCGACAACAGAATCTCGAACGGCTCCATGTTGGCCTGACGAGTAGGTACTTTGTCGAGGTCGATAATCATGCCGTGTTCCCCTTTCGCGCTCATTTCAGAGGTCGAGCAGATGATCCCGGCAGCCCCCATATCCTGAATACCAATCACATAGCCCGACGCAATGATTTCCAACGTAGCTTCGAGCAGGAGTTTTTCCATGAACGGATCGCCAACCTGCACGGCGGGCAACTTCTCCGTTGACTTGTCGCTGATGTCTTCCGAGGCAAACGTGGCCCCGTGAATCCCATCTTTGCCCGTTGCAGAACCCACAATAAACACCGGATTCCCAACCCCATACGAAGTCGCTTTGGCCACTTTGCCCACCTCCACAATCCCCGCCGAAAACGCATTGACGAGTGGGTTGGTGTTGTAGCACTCATCAAAATACACCTCGCCCCCCACCGTCGGAATGCCAAAGGCATTGCCATAATCGCCAATGCCTTTCACCACCCCCCGCAGCAATCGGCGGGTTTTGGGCGAATTGGGATTGCCAAAACGGAGGGAGTTTAGTTGGGCAATGGGTCTTGCTCCCATCGTGAAAATGTCGCGGTTGATGCCACCCACGCCCGTTGCCGCGCCCTGATAGGGTTCGAGCGCCGAGGGGTGATTGTGCGACTCGATCTTGAACGAACACGCCAACCCATCGCCAATGTCAACCAGGCCCGCATTTTCTTCGCCTGCCTTGGCCAGCATCCGTTCCGAATCGCGGGGCAATGTTTTAAGCCAGACAATCGAGTTTTTGTAGGAACAATGCTCAGACCACATCACCGAGAAAATGCTCAGTTCGGTGAAGTTGGGCATACGGCCCAAAATGGCCTGGATTCGCTCGAACTCCTCGGGGAGCAGGCCCAGTTTGCGGGCAGTTTCAAGGGTGGGAAGAGAAGCAGCAGCAGCTTGGGCAGCGGGGGT
>JAJAYX010000436.1 GCA_026785985.1 Rudanella sp.
CAACTAAATCCTGCTCGCGCCACCCCGTGCGGCTCACGCTACGGTTTGGAATGATCCCTGCATTGAGGGCTGTTTGCAATTGCGTTTTCAGAGCCGCAGGCGTGGCTGCGTTACCAATGATGCTGGAGGCTACGGTACGCATATTTTGCTGATTTTCATCGCCAAAAACGCTCATACCGTCGTAGTTCGGGTTTGTACCGGCTCCCCGGTCGGGGTCCAGCGTGCCTGCGTTTCCGTTCAGTGTGTTGAGGTTCGTGTAGTCGGTTGCCTGCCAGTCTTTTGCCTGTATGTACGATGCGTTCAGTTTGAATGCCACCTTATTATTGAAGGCTTTGGCAAAGCGGATCGTAGCATCATAAAATGGCGTATTAACCACACTCCGGTTGCTCGCACTCATGATCCCTGTTTTCACATTGGCACTCAGACCCTGATACAGAAACGGACTTTTCGAGTTCATCAAAATCAACCCCTGAATGGCGTTGGGGCCGTAAAGAGCCGAGGCTGCGCCGGGCAGAATTTCAACGCTTTCTACGTCTAATTCAGGAATACCGACGATGTTATCAACGGGGAAGTTAAGGCCGGGTGCGGAGTTATCCATTCCGTCGATCATTTGCACGGTTCGGGGATTCCCGGTGGAGCCAAAACCCCGCATGTTAACCGACTTGAACAGCAGACCCTGCGTGGCAATGTCGATGCCTTTGACATTGGCCAACGCATCATAGAAATTAGCAGCGGGCGTTTGCTGAATAGCCCGAATGTCCAGTTTCTCAACCGAAACAGGTGATTTCAGCACGTTCTCCTCGATCCGGCTGGCCGACACAACCACCTCTTGTCCCAGCGTTACCTGCTCGGCCAAAACAATGTTGAGATTAAGCGAACTGTTGTTGACCGTTACCTCCTGAGTCTGAAATCCGACCGATGAAACCACTAGTTGAAACGGTGGTGTCGTATTCGTGTTGAACGAAAAGTTTCCGTTCTTGTCGGTGATGGTGCCGACCACTTTGTTTTTAACGGAAACGCTTACCCCAGCCAACGATTCTTTAGAGGTGGCATCTGTCACTTTGCCTTCTACCTTTGTTTGTGCAAACGCACTGACAGTCAGCAGGCAAAGAAACAGTGGTAATGTGTGTAGTAAATGAGTAATAGTTTTGCGCATGGCAGAATGCGATTAGTTAGGTTAATTGCTTGTTGGTAATTAAAAACAAAGTTACGTAAATCAATTCGTTTAGTGCTAAAAAATCTTGGTTCATTAAAATTTAATGAAAGTGAAATACCTAAAGACATTTATTATATTTGGTGTATTAGTTGCTACATCGTCAAGGGCGCAGCAAACACCCTACAAACTCACTTCTCACTTCGACAAAGGGTTGATCCCAACAGCTCCCGACTATACCAATCCCGCGCATTGGGCGGCCTTCCCCGATAAGCGCGATGCGGCAGACTCGATTCCGCGCAAGGCACCGGCTACCCTCCACAATGGGCAAGCTACCGCTCAGGCCGATGTTTTTTTCGTTCACCCGACCATCTATACCTACGAACCGGAACCGGGGCGTAACCAATGGAATGGCGACCTGACCGACACCAAACTGAATACCCGTACCGATGAGTCGACTATTCTGAATCAGGCCAGCATCTTCAATGGCTCCTGCCGGGTGTTTGCCCCCCGCTATCGGCAGGCGCATTATTCGGCCTTCACCACCGATACGCCCGCCGACAAACAGCAATCGCTCGACCTCGCCTACGAAGATGTGAAGGCTGCTTTTGAGTGGTATCTGAAAAACCGGAATGTGGATGCCGACGGAAAACCCCGCCCCATCGTGATTGCGTCGCACAGCCAGGGAACCCTGCACGCAGGCCGGTTACTAACCGAGTTTTTCGACGGAAAACCCCTGCAAAAGCAGTTGGTAGCGGCTTATCTGGTGGGCATTGCTACCCCCCCTAACTACTTCAAATCCATTCCTCCGGGTGAAACGCCTACTCAAACCGGCTGTTTTGTGTCGTGGAATACGTTTGCCACGGGCTTTATTCCTGATTATTACGAAAAAGCCCTAAATCGCTCCCTTTGCACCAACCCGCTCACCTGGTCGTCGGACTCCACCCTGGCCCCGCGTGCGCTTAACCTCGGCGGGGTAGGGCAAAACTTTACCTTTGTGGAGTCACTGGTCGATGCTCAATCGCACCGGGGATTATTGTGGATTGGGAAGCTGCACATTCCGGGCGCTGCTTTTGTCCGAAACGTGAAAATATGGCATCAGGCCGACTATAATTTTTTCTGGATGAACGTGCGGGAAAACGTTGCTGCCCGCGTTGCTGCTTTTGTGGGGCAGTAGAGTAGTGCTACAACCTAAGAAATTAAACTCAGCCACCCCTTTTTGCTGTTACTTTACCAGTGTGTCACGTCAATCATAGACAGGTTGCCGACCACCACCACTTATTTGACTTTAACTCATGAATCATACATACGTCATTATCATGGCGGGCGGAGTCGGAACACGGTTCTGGCCATTTAGCCGCACCAACTATCCCAAGCAATTTCATGATGTTCTGGGCACAGGCCACACCCTGCTTCAGCAAACCGCCGACCGTTTCGAGGGTGTTTGCCCACCCGAAAACATCTACGTTGTTACGAGCGACAAATACAAAGACCTTTGCCAGCAACAGATTCCGACCCTCTCCGACGATCAGGTGCTGTGCGAACCCATTGCCCGCAACACGGCCCCCTGCATTGCCTATGCCTGTTATAAAATTGCCCAACGCGACCCGCAGGCCAACATTGTGGTGTCGCCTGCCGACCATATTATCCTGAAAGAAGACGACTTTAAAAGCACCATCCGGGCGGCTCTGGAGGCCACCGCTGATCAGGATATTTTGGTGACACTCGGCATTCAGCCGAGCCGCCCCGATACGGGCTATGGCTATATTCAGTATATTCCCGAATCGGGTGCGGTAATTAATAAGGTCAAAACCTTTACCGAAAAGCCGCACCTCGAACTGGCGCAGCAGTTTCTGGACAGTGGCGAGTTTGTATGGAATGCGGGCATTTTTGTGTTCAATGCCCAGGCAATCATCCGGGCGTTTGAACAGCATTTACCCGAAACGGCGGAGGTTTTTGAGGAGGGCCGCCCGGCTTATTACACCGATCAGGAGCAAACTTTTGTCAATAAGGCGTACTCGATGTGCAAAAGCATCTCGATTGATAATGGCGTGATGGAAAAAGCCGCCAATGTCCACGTTGTTCTGAGCGACTTCGGCTGGTCGGATTTGGGAACCTGGAAATCGCTGTACGAAGTGTCGGGCAAAGACGAAAATGAGAACGCCATTGATGCTCACACAATGCTTTACGATACGCACAACTGCATCATCAAAGCCCCTAAAGACCGGCTTGTGGTGATCAACGGCCTCGATGGATATATTGTGGCCGAATACGACAACGTGCTGATGATTTGCCGCAAAGACGACGAACAGAAAGTAAAACAATTCGTAGCCGAAGCCAAGGAAGTGGGGATGGGGTTTGTGTAGAGACGCAAAATATGCGTCTCTACATCTGACCCCATCCTTGTGCTTTCAGGGGCGTTTGTTGCCCGGCGCGGGTTGCCAGAACGGTTTGGGCGGGGTCGGCGGTGAGATAGCCAATAGCCGTGATACGGGGATGGTTTTTTAGTTTCTCGAACTCCTGGGGCCGAATCGTGAACAACAGTTCATAGTCTTCGCCCCCGTTCAGAGCTGCCGTTATGGGGCTGATACCGAACTCGGTGGCCGTTAGTTGCGCCTGATCGTCAATCGGAATATTCTCGTCAAAAATCACCGCCCCTGTCCCCGATTGACGGCAAATGTGCAGCAATTCCGAAGCCAGCCCATCCGAAATGTCGATCATGGCCGTGGGCAACACATCAAGGTCGCGGAGTTCGTGAACCATGTCGGTGCGGGCATCGGGGCGGAGTTGGCGTTGAATTAGGTAAGCCCGTTCTTCGGAGAGATTGGGTTGCATGTCGGGGTTGGCAAGGTACTCCTGCTTTTCGCGTTCGAGGAGTTGCAAACCGAGATAAGCCGAGCCAAGGTCGCCCGTGACGCAAACCACATCATTGGCCTGGGCGGTGTTGCGGTAGGTGATTTTGTCTTTGGGAACGCTCCCCAACACCGATACCGAAATCACCAGCCCCGACCGTGAGGAGGTGGTATCGCCCCCCACTAAATCGAGGTTGTAGGCTTCGCAGGCTGCCCGAATACCAGCGTAAAGTTCGTCTACGGCTTCCACTGTAAACCGGCTGCTCAGGCCAATACCTACCGTGATTTGCGTTGGCAAGCCGTTCATAGCCGCTATATCCGAAACGTTTATGGCGACGGCCTTGTAGCCTAAGTGCTTGAGTGGTACGTAGGTCAGATCGAAATGAATGCCTTCGAGGAGCATATCGGTGGCAATCAGACCAAACTCAGTGTCATTCAGGGCAAACACGGCGGCATCGTCGCCAATGCCGCGCACCGTACCGGGCTGAACAGCCGGGGCTGCCCCGTTCTGAATTCGGTTAATTAGGCCAAACTCGCCAATTGTATCTAAAGTGGTCATGTAAAGGACGTTGGATGCTGGATACTAGACGGTAAAACGGGATGTTGACATTCGGGTTTACCAGAAATATCCAAAAAAAGCCGTTCGGCTATAAGAAGCAGAACGGCCTGAAATCTAAATAAGTTTGTCTCTTACGGATTCGTCAGCGTGTACACATTGACCGTTCCGCCCGTTTTCTGGCTGGCTGCCGTGCGGGTCAGTACCACTTCTGAATCGCTCAAATTCGTGATGGTGAACTCAATAGTGCCGTTCGAACCCGTTGGCTGGGGAGTCAGACCCGACAACACGAGTTTCGTATCGGTTGGTACTGACCATGTGCCGGTGAACCGATTGCCGTCCCATTCGACGTAGGTGGCACTGGTCTTCGAACTCAAATCGAGTCTGAAATTACTGTAGCCGGGCCGAACATTGTTGGCACCGCCTTTGGTATAAACAGTGGTGCTGTTTTCATCGACCTTGCGGGCCGTCCAGGCTTTGGCAATCTTGTCGGAAACAGGAACAACAGGGGTTTTTTTGCAGCCAATAAACAACGTAGTAAGGGCCAGTAAACAAAAAAGGGCTGAGAGGTAAGTCTTCTTCATAGTTGGATAAGCGTAAACGAAGTGGTTAAAGATACAGTAAATTTGTGGTTCAATACAAAACAGAAACGTTAAAACGTGATTCAAGCTGACTCAACGGCCCATTTACCCAGTTATTCCCGTGCTCAACTGGCCCTGCGTAATGGCTCAGATCGCGACGAAATCTGGTGCGCGTTCCGGGGCCTGATCTACGATGTGTCGGCTTCGCGCTTGTGGCGCAACGGCAAACACTACGAACACTGGGCCGGTCAGGACCTCACCGACGAACTTCCCGACGCGCCCCACGGTGAGTGGGTGTTTGGGAAATTTGCGATTATTGGACGGTTAACTTAGAAATCAATGAAATTAATCGCCGATTCCGGCTCCACCAAAACAGACTGGCGCGTTCTGACACAAGGGCAAAATGCGTACCAGCTTATAACGAATGGCATTAATCCATATTATGCCGATACAGACGCAATTATAGCAACACTCTCCGAGCAGCTTTTACCCCACTTATCGGCGGGCGATGTTGACGCTGTGTATTTCTACGGAGCGGGTTGCGCCAACCCCGAAGCCAACGCCATTGTTGAACGCGCCCTCCGACAACTCTTCCCGAACCTGAACACTGCCGAAATTGACTCCGATATGCTCGGTGCGGCACGGGGAGCCTGCCAACACGAACCGGGCATTGTGTGTATTCTCGGCACGGGTTCCAACGCCTGTTGCTACAACGGGCAGCAGATTACGCGGGGCATTCAGTCGCTCGGATTCTGGCTTGGCGACGAAGGCAGTGGGGGTTATCTCGGCAAAACCCTCGTCAGGGATTATTTCCAAAACTGCCTTCCCGAACCTCTGAACGCGGCTTTTGTGGCCCGTTACCCCCAACTTGACCGGACCACGTTGCTCGACAATGCCTACAAAAAGCCGTTCCCCAATCGCTACTTCGCCAGCTTCACGCCCTTTTTGTCTGAACACATCAACCACCCATACGCAAACCAACTTGTGACTGATGCGTTCGTATTGTTTTTGCAAACCTACGTCGTTCGCTTTCCCGAATCGTCGCAATGGCCGGTAAACTTCGTGGGGTCGGTGGCGCATCACTTCACCCCCCAACTCCGACAGGCTATACACACGGTTGGTTGCACAATGGGACAGGTTCTGCAAAGTCCGGGGGAGGGATTGGTGAGGTATCACAGTCAATAACCCCGTACCTTTGCAGCCGAATACACCCCCAATGAAAGATCAACCGCTTTGGCGGTCCGACAAATGGCCAATCTATATTTTTTGAAAGTAAAAGATGTCATCCGCGAAACACCAGACGCCGTGACTATTCAGTTCTGGCACCCTATCAGTCAGGAAATACGGTATCAGCCGGGTCAGTTTCTGACCTTCGCACTGAACCTAAATAGCCAAAAACTCCGCCGGTCGTACTCCATGTCGAGTTCGCCCCACGTCGATGTGTCATTGGCAGTAACGATAAAGCGACTACCGGGGGGGCTGGTATCCAACTACCTCTGCGACCGGATCAAGAAAGACGATATTCTGGAAACGCTGGAGCCGATGGGCACGTTTGTTCCCAAACTTGACCCCACCAACCGCCGGACGGTCGTGTTGATTGGTGCGGGCAGCGGTATTACGCCTTTGTTCTCGATGGCAAAATCGTTTCTGCACAGCGAACCCAACAGTAGGGTATGGCTCATTTACGGCAACCGTAATCAGCAATCGATTATTTTCAAATCGCATTTAGACGCGATGGAGCAGGCTTACGGCAGCAGCCGGTTCCACACGACCCACGTGCTGAGTCAGCCTACATTTGGCTACACCGGCCCCGAAGGTCGACTGAACGGGCATATGCTGACTAAACTGCTGGAAGAATTACCGGCCTCCGAACGAGCCAATGCCAGTTTCTACCTCTGCGGCCCCGATGGCATGATGGACGAAGCCCGCAAAGCCCTCGCCCTGTTCAGCATCCCTACTGACCGCGTGTTCAAAGAAAGCTACACCACCGCTACCACCGAAGCCGCCGTGGGCGAGGTGGACGAAGACCCCGCTGCTGCCGATGCCGAGGGCGAGGTGACGGTGATTTACGAAGGCACCGAATACAAGTTTGCCGTAGCCCCGCATCAGACTATCCTGGAAGCAGCTCTGGAATTAGACATCGACCTGCCCTATTCGTGTCAGGCCGGGATGTGTACGGCCTGTTTGGGCAAATGTGTGTCGGGGCAGGTAAAATTAGACGAAGAAGATGCGCTCTCGGATACCGAACTGAAAGCCGGCTACATTCTGACCTGCGTGGCGCACCCGGTGGGGAAAGACGTGGTAATCGAAATTGATTGACAGAACGTATTGATAGTCAGTAAAAGACAGGGGTTATAGCCAATTGGCTATAAC
>JAJAYX010000437.1 GCA_026785985.1 Rudanella sp.
GACCTTAACAAACTGTCTGCCGGGTGTACCAAAGATTTAGGCTTGCATTCGCAGAGTGTTCAGGCTGTTTGTGAGGAATATGCCAAAGCGTGTAAACAGTTCAAGAAAGTCAAACTCAACTGGCGGAGCCGTAAACGCTCCCTTGGTTGGATACCTTTCAAAGCATCGGGCGTGAAGCTTGAAGGCGAAACGATTACCTACGGTGGTCGAACTTTCAAATTCTGGCTATCCCGTCCGATAGGAGGTGAGGTTCGTTTTGGCTCATTCTCCCAAGATTCAAAAGGCCATTGGTTTGTGAATCTGGTAATCGAGTCCAAACCCGAAACACGCAATTTAACGGGTAAAGAATGTGGCATTGACTTGGGATTGAAAACCCTTGCTACCCTTTCGGATGGGGTTGAATTGAGCCGGGAGAACCTGACAAAGACCTTTGAGGTACAACTGGCAAAAGCCCAACGCGCCCGCAAAAAGAAGCACGTCACGGCGATACATTGCAAAATCAAGAACAAGCGGAAAGACTGGAACCACAAAGCGACTACCCGATTAGTGTGGGAGTATGACCGTATCGTAGCAGGCAATGTGAGTAGCAAGAAATTAAAGAAAACCCGGATGGCTAAAAGCGTTTCTGATGCTGGCTGGTCAGACTTCAAATTGATGCTTGTGTATAAAGCCATGGGGCTTGGTGTCGAAGTGAAAGAGGTGAATGAAAGTTTCTCAACCGTAACGTGTTCAGGCTGCAAAGCCCGAACTGGCCCGAAAGGGTTAAGCGACTTGGGAGTAAGAGAATGGGTATGTGTCGAATGTGACTCCATGCACTTGCGGGACGTTAACGCGGCTAAAAACATATTGTCATTCTCCGTACAGGGCAGTGTACGCCATTAAGGGAATCCCCGTGCATTTATGCCTGGGAGGATGTCAAGGATTCACGCACGGGTAAATAGTTGGAGTTTACGGACGAAAATCTCTTTGGAAAGAACTTCATAGATGGGAAATGGAAACGAGTGTAACCCTTTTTTAAATACCTTCGGATGCAACCAATAACAAGCCCAAATTCCGGGCAGCTAACGGAACTGACGGCGTATCAAGCGGCTTATTGGCCAGGTTATCCCCTTCAGCAGAAACCGGATGACTCGATACCCGACAATCATCTCTTTGTCCACGATTTTTTGATAACGGAAGCCCTGATTCGTATTTATCCGCTACAGAGTACTTTATACTGGTGTTTTAGCCAGACGACACCTCAAGCCATCAAACAGGCATTTTCTTTCTGGAAACGAAGGGTTTCGTTCGCCGTAAAAACGATGATCGGGGCTATCTACACCGATGCCGTTGGACTCGACCGCTATGCAGAAACGGCTGTGTCTGCGCGGTACAATCTGGCACCACATCCGATGGCAGAACCCCGGCGGGCATTATCGGATAGGATAGAACCATTGGCCTATGCCGGGCTTATTGCCAGTCAGCTACAGCTAAATGGCTGGTGTTATTGAGTTCTATTTGCTTCTCACCGGAAAAGCGGGAAGCAGGATTTACGCCACTTTACACGACCACTTAACGAAAAAACTTATAAAAGGGGGAGGGGTCGGAATGGCTTTATAATTAGGTGACTGCTACTGATTTATTTCGTATTTTTAGATAGATAATCAATCAGATATAAACATGAAAACGCCTTTACATTTGTTGACGGGTAAGCCGCTCATTGCTGCTTTGGAGCGTCAGGTGCAGGAAAGTGGTGAACTAATGCTGGTGGGAAGTCCCGATACGGACGAACGCAAACAGCAGATCATCGACCTGGCCCAACGGGCGGGTTTGGGTGAGTTCCTGGCTTCTGCACTATCGCTGGCTGATAAGAAAGATATAGCCATCTCCTTCCTGTTTTACGAGTTGAGCAACGGGTACTGGGTTTTTGAGACTGTAACAGGAATTGTTATCAATAACGTAGCCCTTTTGCCATTACCCGTCGATGCCTACGAAATCAATACGGAACCCGCAACCGCATGAGTAACCGCGCCAATGTGCTGCTGACCCGTCAGGCTAAACTTACCAAACCCACAGTGGTTCTGTTCTGCGGAGGTGGACAGGATTCACACGCGCTTTTGTACCAGTACTATTACGATGCCGCTTTTCGGGCTATCTATGTGGGAGACGCTCATTTTTTAGTCGTTATGTCAGATACAGGTGATGAACATCCCGACTTTTATGAAACGACCCTTCCTGAGTTAAGAGCATTCTGCGCTCAGGTCGGTATCGAATTTTACTTCATAACGTCAGACATGGGCTATCATTCTCATGCCTGGCTTAGTTTGATGCACCAGATGAAACGCAATGATACGGTGATGGGCGTTGCATTCCCCAAGTCCTGCACCGATCAGTTAAAGGTTCAGGTCTGCTATCGGTTTCTTTCTGACTGGCTGCGCCATGCCTACGGATTTACGTCAAAAGGCTACAATACGTATTACGAGTATTTTGCCTATTATGGTAAACTGGTTAGCTGGATTGGATTTGCCGCTGATGAACAAAAACGAATCAGTGCTGTCATTAGTGAATGCGGAGCCGCTGAGGGTGGTCGGCCCGATGAAGCCAGACGAAAGCGGAGAACCCAAAAAACAACAACCGTACCGGAACCGGCTGATTGGTTTGTTGATCTGTTCGGCCAGCCCGTACCCAAGGAGTTAACTAAGAAAGCGAATCCAGTCCCTGTCTATCGTCAACGGTGTGTGCAGCATCGTTACCCATTAGTCGATTTAGGATTAAATCGGACCGACTGCCAACGACTCATCAACGGGTATGGTCACCGGGTTCCCTTTCCTACTAACTGTCAACGCTGCCCTTTTCAGGGTGAAGCTGAGATCGTGTACCTCTACCGTACACAACCCCATGTATGGGCCGAATGGGTCGAGCGGGAAGCCGCCAAGCTGCTAAAAAACGCCCACAAACCCGTCAATCTCGGCGTGAAAGGGCGAATAACTCTCCCGCAATATCTGGAGAAAGCCCTAAAAACCTATGGCCACTGGACTGTTGAGCAATTGGCTGAGTACCGCTTTTCCCACGGGCATTGTGTGATGTCAAAAATTTAACCCGCAACTCGTAGAAAGAAAATCTGTTTTGGCAGGAGTCATTTATCAATTACGTTACTTATCAATTAATCATCATGGCTCAAAAATCTCCCTGTTCTCCCCAGTTCAATCTGTACACTACGCTTATTGGGGACATACTCGTTCAACATGGACTGTTGTCTGACCAAACCCGGCAGGAATTCTCTGACCACCTTGGCAAGGGAGATTTTATGGAGCCGTTTATTTTTTTTCGCAAGGAATACCGCTACCGGTATCATTTACTCAAAAACCGACTCACGCTTGGCATGGAAGCAGCCCCTACGCTCGTCGTAGCTGAAAAGCAGCGAACCTGGCTAAAGCTTGAAAAAAACAATTATGCTGATCCCTGTCAGAAAGCCCTTGACC
>JAJAYX010000438.1 GCA_026785985.1 Rudanella sp.
AAATAAGCCGACAACAAAGCGGGTCAAAGACCGGGCCGATGTACGTAAGCTACAAATGCAGGACACGCAACTGCCTATTCCGTTTTCAGCTAATGCGTGAAATAACATACACCCTGTTGGGCGATGGCACATCTGACAAAGCTTTGTTGCCAATTATCAACTGGACTATCCGAAAATGGCACCCTGACGTACTAATTCAGGCGCAATGGGCCGATTTCTCACGGTTACCAGTACCGCCCAAAAGTTTGCCTGATCGCATGAAACAAGCCCTCGAATTATACCCCTGCGACTGGTTATTTGTTCACCGCGATGCTGAAAAACAGCCAGTGAATGACCGTCAGAGCGAAATAGAAGAAGCCTGGAAATCCATTGGTAGTTCGTATACGGCTCATACCGTAGTCGGCATTACCCCCGTTCGCATGACTGAAGCCTGGCTTTTGTTGGAAGAAAAAGCAATTCGCCTGGCAGCCAGTAATCCCTCTGGCAAACAGCCTTTGGTACTGCCGTCCCTCAAAATGCTTGAATCGGTGACTGACCCGAAACATACCTTGCAGCAACTACTTCGGGAGGCCAGTGGACTCAATCAGCGAAGGTTGCAAAAATTCAACGTGTCAAAAGCAACCCAGTTAGTAGCTGAAATGATTGACGATTTTGCTAAACTGGAAGAACTGACTGCTTTCAATGCTTTTGAACAGCATTTTGTCAGGGCTACCACTATCAACTAATGATAGCCCATCCGACCCCGTTACAACTTATACCAGGCAATCAGCAGCCCGCCGATGACCCCGCCAACGAGCGGCCCCAGAAACGGAACCCAACTATAACTCCAGTCCGAGGAACCTTTGCCGGGAATCGGCAAAATGGCGTGAGCAATGCGCGGTCCCAGGTCGCGGACAGGGTTGATGCAGTAGCCCGTTGGTCCGCCCAGCGACAGGCCAATGCTCCAGACCAGCATCCCAACCAGATAAGGGCCAACTCCAATGGCCATTTGCCCCATCCCCTTCGATGAGATACCCGCCAGACCCAGAATCAGTACTGTGGTAGCCAGTGCTTCGCTCAGAAAATTTGCGCCTAAACTCCGAATGGCCGGTTCCGTTGCAAAAACGCCGAGTTTGCTGCCTGAATCTCTGGTAGCTTCCCAATGCGGCAGGTGATGCACCCACACCAGTATGGCTCCCAAAAATGCCCCCATCAGTTGGGCCGTAAAATAGGGGAGAACCTTACTGAAATCATCACTGGCAATAGCAAACGCCAGGGTTACGGCGGGGTTCAGGTGCGCGTCGATGCTGCCAAACGCTTTGGCAACAAACACACCGATCATTACGGCAAATGCCCAGCCCGCCGTAATCACAATCCAGCCGCTGTTTTCGCCTTTTGTTTGTTTCAATACAACGTTGGCCACCACGCCATCGCCCAACAATAACAGCACCATGGTGCCAATCAATTCACCAAGAAACGGAGAGGTTTGCATAAAAGGGTTTGAGTCGCAACTTTTAAAGGTTATAGTTTCTGCGAATTAAGCCATATTTTTGGCATTCAACCAATCGAACCCAAAAGTGATTGCGATTTTAGACGTATAAACTGGAACGCCAGCTAATGTGTCGAGACTCCTCTCAATCGCACAATCACTCAATCACTCATTATGAAGACCATCGTATTCGAGACCCCCGGCAAGCCTGCCGATATTTTGCAAACCGTTGAACGCCCCCTTCCCGAACCAGGACCGGGCGAAGTACGGATTAAAGTGATTGCCAGCCCCATCAACCCATCCGATGTGATGTTTGTGCAGAATCTGTACGGCATTCGGCCCCAGTATCCTTCGCCGGCGGGCTTCGAGGGAGTAGGCATAATCGACGCGCTTGGCGAGGGGGTGGGTATGAAAACAGGCACCCGCGTGAGCTTCACGGGCGTGGGAGCCTGGTCGGAGTATGCTATCGCCAATCACCGTGCCCTGATTCCGGTTCCCGATGCCATGACCGACGATGTGGCCGCGCAATTGTTTGTGAATCCTTTCACGGTTTTTGCCATGGTAGAAGAGTCGGGCGTGAAACCCGGCGAGGGGTGGCTGATGCTAACGGCCTGCGGGTCGGCATTTGGCAAAATGGCCATTCAGCTTTGTAAGCAGAAGGGCATTCAAACCATCGGCACGGTTCGGCGCGACGATCTGAACAATGACCTGAAAGCCCTGGGATTGAATGAAGTAATCAACACCGAAACCGAAAATATGGTTGCCCGCGTAAAGGAAATCACGGGTGGCAAAGGCGTGTCGTGCGTACTCGACGCGGTTGGTGGCCACACTGCCAGTGAAGCCCTCAAATGCCTGGGAAAGGGCGGTACTATGCTGATTTTCGGACTGTTGAGTTTGCAGGATCCCACCATCAATGTCGGCCTGGTGATTTTTCGCGAACTGACCATTCGGGGGTTCTGGCTCACCGATTGGATGCGCCGGGTGGACTCCAAAACCCGGCAGGAGGTGGCTCAGAACGTAATTTCGTCGCTGGCTTCCGGTCAGATTCAGTTACCGGTTGAGGCTTCGTATAACCTCGATCAGATCGCCGAAGCCGTTAAACACTCGGAGCGGCATGGCCGCTGGGGCAAGATTTTAGTTAAACCGTAATCGTCAAATACCATGAACATCGCCAAAAAACTCGCATTTCTGTGGTCGTATAGCCTGCTGGTCATTATTATTGGCAGTTATTATCTCGGTGGCCCGTCGTGGACCTGGGTAGGAGCTGCGTATGTGTATGTGGGTGTGCCTATTCTCGACGCGCTGTTTGGGAAAGACCGCCGGAACGTGAGCCACGATGCCTACGACGAGGTGCTGAACAACCGCTATTTCGATGTGTTGGTTTACTCGTTTGTCTATCTGCACTATGCCTTGCTGGGATGGGGAGCCTATATCCTGACCACGGAGCCACTGACGGGCTTTCAGGGATTTCGGCTGATGATCAGTATCGGGTTGTTTGGCGGAACCATCATCAACATTGCCCACGAACTGGGCCACCGCAGCAGCAGGGTGGCCCAGATTCATGCTAAAATAGCCTTAGCCTCCGTGTGTTATATGCACTTCTTTATTGAACACAACCGCGGTCACCATGTTCACGTAGCGACCCCGCTCGACCCGGCTACCTCGCGTCTGAATCAAACTGTCTATGCGTTTTGGTGGCAGAGCATCAAAGGCAGTTATCTGTCGGCCTGGCAAATTGAGCGGAAATTGCTGGCGAAAGCGGGGCAGGCTGTTTGGAGCCGCCACAACAACATGCTTTGGTTTAGCTTATGGCCGGTGGTGGTTTGCTCCATTCTGACGGGGGCCGTGTCGTTGTTTACGGGTTCGTTTGCCTGGATTGTTCCGGTATTCTTTTTGGTGCAAAGCCTCATGG
>JAJAYX010000439.1 GCA_026785985.1 Rudanella sp.
CTTCCGAAATCTCGACAGAGCGTTTCAGTTCCAGATTATAGTCGGTTTCTTCGAGCAGCTTGCTTTCGACCTCACCCATGAAACGATCAATCTGCCGCTCATCCAGATTCAATAGTCTGACTGCCAGTGGTTTGGCGATACGAAGATCGGAGGTGACAGCATCGGCCACGCCGGGATATTGCACCTTTACGGCCAGCTTTTCACCGTCCTTCGAGGCCATGTGTACCTGCCCGATGCTGGCCGCATTCATCGAATTAATATCGAATTTATCGAACAGTTCGGAGGGCGATTTACCGAAATACGTCCGAAACGTTTTCACCACCAACGGCCCCGAAAGCGGAGGAGCCGAGTACTGCGACATGGCAAATTTCGAGCTGTAGGCCGTGGGCAACAAGCCCCGATCCATGCTCAACATCTGGGCCATTTTCAGAGCCGAGCCTTTCAGTTCGCTCAATGCTCCGTAAATATCGGCGGCATTATCCTGGTGCAGTTCGTCACGCGAGAGGTCGGGGTTCACCAGCCGCTTGCTATAGTGCTTGATGTAGTTGCCACCTACTTTTATGCCCGCCTTCACAAACTGACCCGCACGGGCCACTTTGGTAGTGGGAATTGAGGTTTGTTCTTTCATTTATTTTGATAAATAAACTTGGCCAAATCAATTACCGAATCGAGCGGGGAGCGACCAATAAGGTCGAACGCCGTATTGACTGATTTTTCGATGGCCGTGTCGGTTTGCTCGAAGCCTTTACTTACATCTTTAATCCAGAAACCGAGGATGTATTGCGTTTGCAGCCAAAGCGCGTCGGGGTAACGGTTGGTAATAAACGGGCGTTGTTCCACTTCGCGGCTTTCGCGACCCTCGGCCAGCAAATCTTTAGCGAAGTCATAAAAAGCATCTTTAAACGGGTAGAGCGTCCGGTTGCTGCCGCCCATACCGCCCGTTGAGCGCATCCGAGCCATGGCAATGCGCGAAATCGGCTTGTTTCCCATACTGGCGGGGGAAATTGGGTCGCCACCGGCCTGCATCTGTCCCCGCACCCGACCGTAGCTATACACCACAAAACTGCGCTGCGCTTTAAGAAGCTCGATCCAGGTGTAATAGAAGGCCAGCAGTTTCTCGCGAACGGAATAGGTCTGGTAGGTTTCGTCGGCTTCGATGGTCTTGTGGGCATCCTGAAAGAAGGCCAGCCAAATGTCGGCTTCAATCGCGTCGAAAGACGAATAGTAGTTGTAGAACTCCGCTTCGGGCAGTTTCAATTTCTTGGCAAACTGATAGACGGAGGGTGGTTGTTTGCCATTTTCGAGTACGAACTCGGTGTAGGCTTTACGAATTTTTTCGAGCGTTTCCATACAAGTAGGGAACGGGCTGTTTGAGGAAAAAGTTTAGGAACTATGCCAATCCTCCAGCCCATTGTCAACATTGCCGAACTGCTTTATCAGAAAGGAATTACGGATGTCGTGATCTCGCCCGGCTCCCGCTCGGCCCCACTGACAATGGCGGTGGCCCGGCATCCCGGCCTGAAAACCCGCGTGGTGGCCGACGAGCGGTCGGCTGGTTTTGTGGCCCTGGGTATGGCCATGCAGTCGCGCCGGACAGTGGCCGTGATCTGTACGTCGGGCAGTGCGGTGTATAATCTGGCTCCTGCCGTGGCCGAGGCTTATTTTCAGGAGATGCCGCTGTTGCTGCTCACCGCCGACCGACCCCACGAGTGGCTCCATCAGCAGGATGGCCAAACAATGGCGCAGGCGGGGGTTTTTGGGACTCACGTCAAACGCAGTTTCGACCTGCCCGCCGATTATGGTCATGCCGATTACCGCTGGTTTATTGAGCGGTCGGTGAACGAGGCAATCAATCTGACCGGGTTAGCTCCGGCTGGCCCGGTGCATATCAACGTACCCTTGCGGGAGCCTTTTTATCCCGCCGAAGGCGAAACCATAACCTTTGAGCCGGTGCGGGTGATCGAGACCCTGCCGGTGATGCAGCAACTCTCCCCCGAAGTCTGGCACCGATTGCTGGATGAATGGGACGATACTGAATGTAAACTAATTGTGGTGGGCCAAATACCCTACGACCTGGCTTTGCTGGCCGTATTGCACAAAATCAGCGAGGAACTGGGCGTGCCGATCGTGGGTGAATTAGTTGGTAATATTGGCCATAATGAGTTGTTCATCAGTCACTCCGATACGCTGTTGGGCAACCCTGACGGTGGTTTTTTGGAAAGCCTGCGGCCCGAATTACTCATCACATTGGGCGGTTCCTTACTAACGCGCAACCTCAAAACATTCCTGCGGCAATATCCCGTCAAAGGTCCTCACTGGCACATCAGCCCCGCCGTTGACCGCGTAGTTGACCCGTTCCGCTCGCTGACCACGATGGTGCCGATGGCCCCGTTGCCGTTTCTCGAAAAACTCTTCGCCGACATCGACTACCAGCGGTTCCGGCAGGGCGACGACGACAGCGACGAGTCGTTCGAGTTCCGCGAACGCTGGCAACAGGCCGACCGGCAGGCAACCCGCATCGTGCAACAGTCGCTGGCCGAATCGGCGTTCACGGACTGGACAGCCACGCAAGCCATAATGGACTCTCTCCCGACGGATTCTATTTTGCATCTGGCCAACAGTATGCCCGTGCGATATGCCAATCTCTGCGGCCTGCCCGCCGACCGGCAGGTGGCCGTTTCGGCCAACCGTGGCGTGAGTGGTATCGATGGCTGTTTGAGTACTGCCGTGGGGGCCGCCCTGCAAACTGACAAGCTGGTAACGGTGCTGATTGGCGACGTGGCTTTCTTCTACGACCGAAACGCGCTCTGGCACGCTCAACTGCCGCCCAACCTCCGCATTGTGCTGTTGAACAACCACGCGGGTCACATTTTCCGCATCATCGACGGCCCCAACCGCCAACCCGAACTGGCCGAGTTTTTTGAGACGGAACAACCCCTGACGGCCCGCCGAACGGCCGAAGACGCGCAAATTGAGTATCGGTTTGCCGACAATCAGGGTGATTTGGAAACCGCGTTGGTGGGCTTTTTTGAGCTTTCAGAGAGAGCTATACTGCTGGAAATCAAGACAGATAAGCTGGTGAATGAGCGGGAGTTTGGGGTTTATAAGGAGCGGGTGAAGGGATTATAAAGCCGTCGGCACCTAAACTCCCTTCGCTATCCCAGGGTAGTTCGATTTTGAATCAAATAGGTGGTTGTGTACCTTGCTTAACAACTTAAAGAATAACACGGCAACTGAGGAACTTCGTCAAAACTTTCACCGCTTAATCGATACAATTGCCGATGAAAAATCACTGGTAGAACTATAC
>JAJAYX010000440.1 GCA_026785985.1 Rudanella sp.
AGTCCAATTTTCTCGATCAACTGAGGCATGAGACTATCCGGCACTTTCTGAACAAACCCGTCTCGTTGTTCAAATAAAGCGGTTGCTAATGCCTCAGCATCCATTTTTCCATCCCGAACATGCTTGCCCAACACATCGAGCACAATTCCCGATGTTAAGCCCAATAAAGAAACTGCCGACGAATTTCGAATACCTGCATAACTCGATATCATATTGGCTATCGAGCTTTTCATCGCGGGCAGCAGATGACTGATCGTATCGTTACCGTGCGTAATAAGTAGGTGAGTCTGGGCTGGGTCTTTTAATGTGGTTGATAAATTTGCCGTTAGACTTCCGTCATAATCACCTTTCTGAATGTAATTATAAAGTTGGTTGACACCTATTTCTGATGTAGTGCGTTTGAGCAAACCACCCAGAAGTGTTAAACCAAGCCCCTCAATTGCTTTTTGCGTTTTAGGAGCAGACTCCTCAACATAGATCGCTGCTTTGTTGATGACTTCGGGCGATACAGTGTCGTTAAACGCGGCAAAAAAATTCATAAATATCTGTATTTCTGATTGTTAGTTCCGGTACTCATTCTCATCCATTCCTCACAAAAACCACCCCTTTATACCGGAATCCCTAAAAGTAAGGTAAAGTGCGCTATTCATATAAACCAATTTACCGCAAAGTTAAAATTTTATCCGGTTTTTATCCGTGAAACCGCATCCTGAAAGTCGCCTTCAACGGCTCTGAGCCGTTGTTGGCAGAAGGCAATAAGGTCGGTTGCCTGGCGAATTTTACCCGGTAACTCGTCTAAGGGAGTGGCCTCACTCTCAATATCATCAATCAAATCAACCAATTGGTCGTAGGCTTCCTGGTAAGTCATTGTCATTAACTGATAACTGCGTTGGTGATTCCATCGCCCAGCCGAAGTTGAATCTTGTCGCCAATGGCTAAGGCTGAGGTTTTTGTGATAATCCGACCGTCACGCATGATCATGGCATAGCCTCGTCTAAGCAGGTTAGACGGATCGAGGTGTTTGAGGGTAACGCTTTTTTCTGTCAATTCGAGGTGTCGATTCTTCAGATAATCGTGTGTAGTAAATCGAAAACGCTCCGATTGTTGGCTCAAATTCTCGCGGGCTACCAGTAAGCGCTCGCGGGCGGCTTCAGTCAACCTTCCAAACTGGCGTAAACATTGCTCTTCGAACTGCCGGTTATGGTCGATCAGAAAGGCGGCTGCTTTGGTGGGTGTTTTCACACTCTGATGGCACAGCATGTCGGCAATGCTTACATTGCGTTCGTGACCGATACCCGCCAAAATTGGTATTGGAAACATGGCCACCGCCAACCCCACCCGTAATGTATCGAACGACCCAAAATCGAGTTGTGAGCCTCCTCCTCGCACCATCACGACCGCGTCATAGGCAATGCTACTGTCCCGAATCCGGTCTAACTGCCCGCAAATAGCCCGGTCGGCCCCTTGTCCCTGCACCTGGGTCAGATATTCGTCGATCTGATAGCTATACCCAAACGGATTGTGGTGGAGTTCATGGCGGAAATCGCGCCAGCCATCCGAATTGGGAGCGGCAATCAGGGCAATCCGGTGCCAGGCTAACGGGCGCGGAAGTAGCTGATTGATAGTAATATAAACGCCGTTTTCCTGCCAGACAACTTCCTTATGATCGCGAATAAGCGTATCAAGAATGGCCTGCCGTTCGCGCTCCAGATTGCCCATCGTATAGGAATGGTCGATCTGGTGAATCTCCAGTCGCATTCCATATATGGGGTGAAAAGCCACCGACACAAACAACAATACCGAAATATTGCGGGAAAAAGCAACGCCCGTTGCCTGCTCAAACTCGCGGATGATGGCGTAGTTCTTGCGCCAGATAGCCGCTTCCATCTTGGCCACCGTGTCGCGACCACCCGACGAACCACTGTCACGGTCTACCAGCGTCAGAAAACAATAGTTTCGGTCGGGGTAATTCTTGATGTCGCTCGTTTCGGCTACAACCCAATACCCTTTCCCCGCGAAGTGTTGCTCCATAACGGATTCCACGGCATAGGCAAGGTCGGCAAGTCGGATTGGGGACATTGTCAATTGAGTAAATGAGCGATCGAGCGATTGAGTGAAAAACCGGACTTCGGAAAGTCACTCAATCACTCATTCGCTCAGTAATTATAAGCCTTCAAATTGCTTTAAAAACCGAACGTCGTTCTCGAAATACAGGCGTAAGTCGCGGACTTCATATTTGAGCATCGTGATTCGTTCGATGCCCATGCCGAACGCGAACCCCGTATATTCTTCTGAGTCGATGCCGCAGTTGATCAGCACCTGCGGATCGACCATACCTGAGCCGGCAATTTCGACCCAGCCTGTGTGTTTGCAAATGTTACAGCCCGATCCGTGGCAAATCTGGCACGAAATGTCGATCTCGGCACTAGGTTCGGTGAAAGGGAAATACGACGGGCGGAACCGGATTTTGGTGTCCTTCGTAAACATCTCCTTCACGAAATGGTATAGCGTGTCTTTCAGGTCTTTAAAACCCACATTGCGGTCAATATAAAGCCCCTCAACC
>JAJAYX010000441.1 GCA_026785985.1 Rudanella sp.
GAGCTAAATAAAAGGAAACCAAGTAATTCTGGCTGAAAACTGTGCTGAAAATATGTAGTGAATATAGCAGTACACAATCAGAATGGCTAACTCATGAACATGAGTTAGCCATTCTGATTGATCGGAAGCCGTTAATATGATTTCGTCAGCCCAGTGTGCTGGAGTAATCGGCTATTCTTTCGATACAGTTTGCCGTCGCACTCCAGAAGCACCTTTATCTATGGAAAATCCGGCTGCACCCGTCAAGCTAAGCCATAGCCGGGCGTTGTGGTACCGTCAAAATATCTTCGTCCAAGGCATCTTCAATACGGATGATCGTTTTTAGCTCTAAGTTGTGAGTACCACTTAGCCACTTACTGATCTCCGATTCTGACTTGTGCAGCGCAACAGCCAGGTCTTTCTGGCTCATTCCCTTTTGCTCCAGTAACGCATGAATCCGATCCGCCACATCCAACATCTTGCGGACAGACCGGCGAGTATGAACCGGCGTTCGGGCCGTAATACGATCAAAAGCATCCATAGGC
The DNA here is from genome assembly GCA_026785985.1 of Rudanella sp. Classification (GTDB taxonomy): domain Bacteria; phylum Bacteroidota; class Bacteroidia; order Cytophagales; family Spirosomataceae; genus Rudanella. Next base: position 525 of record JAJAYX010000441.1, read on the forward strand.
TATCCTCGGTTAATCCAGTAGTTCAAGTCCATCCATGTTCACGATCTCTTTTCCCGCCATCTGCAACTCACCTGATGCAATCAGTTCCACAAGCTGATCGGCCATTTTGTTGGCAAATCTGAATTTAGCTAACAGGTCCGGACTGTCTTGTACGGTTCGCCCGGTCTTTAAGCCACCATTGGCTAAGAGGACTACTTCATCGGATAGTCGAACACAGTACAGCCGTAACCGACAATAGTCGTCACCCAGTTCGGCCATGATCCGGGCTGGTGGTGGCAAGGCATTCGCGTCATTCTCAAAGCGAAAGTAACGTGCCTTAGCTCCCCGGTGTAGGCCAATCTCACTGATCCAAGCAACCAGTACGTTGAGGTCATGAGCGACTGACTGATTCGTTTCAAAACGAGCAAAGAAGGCATCAGTTTCTGATTGTGGTCGACCTTCCACCCAAAAGGTATAGTAACTCACTTTGTCAAACGCTTTGAAAAGGCGAATCGTTACAAAATTCTTCACTTTTAAGTTAAGTATCGCCCAAAGGTACTGAACGCATATGATTTCGCAAAGAGCATACTACTCGTTAAAAAAAACTGTCCTGGCTAAATCACTTGTTTTTTAGGGATCCTACTCGTTTGTCGTCAACAGTGGCGATGACACAACCGATGAGGATAATATGTTCCGGCTATTGCCCAACTCGGCGTTCATGCTAAAGGGAGGGCCAAGTCAATCATTGGCGTGGTATCCGCTGGCCAGTCAGCACGAGGTGGGAACACTGCCGGGCCAGTTCAGCGAAGTACTGCTGCCGGTGGGCTGACCTCAGCGCATAGACGTAGGTTGTTTCTCCAGCTGCCCGGTTTTCGGTAAGCACAGATTGGGGCATGGTTATTGAAAAAACCGAGACGGTTGATAAGAAAGACCGTAAAGGAATCTTTTTACGGCAGGCGTTTCAGTTCCCGACCGTCGTTACAAAAACGAATTACCCGCAAATGCGTTAGTAAGGGCAGAGTGCCAGGCGAATAACGCCGGTATGATCTTCCGTTTATGAAACTATTAGTCGTTGAAGACCAGGCTAAAACCTTGCAGGCTATCCAGCAGGGGCTGGAAGAAAGTCAGTTCGAGGTCGATGTGGCTTACGATGGGCTGATTGCCAAACGGCTGGCCCTCAAGAATAATTACGCGGCCATCATTACTGACCTGATCTTGCCCGGTCTCAATGGGTACGAACTGTGCCGTCAGCTTCGGGCTGAGGGCCTCACAACGCCCATCCTGATGCTGACCGCACTGGGCGAGACGGATGATAAAATAATGGGTTTCGACGCGGGAGCCGACCAGTTCCTGACCAAGCCGTTTCAATTTGGCGAACTGCTGGCAAGGGTCCGGTCGCTGACTAAGCGCGGTACGCTGGTGTCTATGACTGCCCAAACACTTCGCTACGGTGGCGTTGAGTTAAACTTAGACGCCAAGACTGTTACCCGTGAAGGCCAACCCATCACCCACACCGCCCGCGAATTTGCGCTGCTTGAATTCCTGATGCGCAACCAAGGGCGGGTGCTCTCCAAACCTACCATTGCCGAACACGTTTGGGACATCAACTTCGATACGGGCACCAACGTAGTAGAGGTCTATATCAATTACCTCCGCAAAAAGATTGACCGGGATTTTCCCACCAAGCTGATTCATACCCAATTCGGCATGGGCTATACCTTTAGAGAGGAGTGAGTACCATGACTATCCGCGACCGGCTGACCCTTCGTTTTGCCGCGTTGGTCTCCAGCATTCTGTTACTGGCGTTCGTGAGCATCTACGCCTTCTGCTGGTATTACATCACATCGGATTTTTACCGGCGGCTCGACCGCAAAGCCGCTACCACCGGCGATATGCTCATCCGACACCGGCTGAATGCCGAGCTTATCCACCAGCTCAGCCGCATCCGGCGCGATCAGTTGCCCAACCAGACAATCATGGCCTTCGACGGGCGGGATTCCCTGATTTTCTCCGCCGGCGAATCTCGCTCATCAACCATTCCGCTATCGGTGATTGGGGACATTCGCCAAAGCAAACAGAAAGATTTTCGGCAGGGCAGCTATTACTTGTCAGGGAGTCGCTACATGACGGCATCCGGTCAGTTTGTGGTGATTGCCAGTGCGGAGAATACGTATGGCGATACGTTTCTTCGGCAACTCCTGTGGGCACTCGCCGGGCTATTTGGCCTGATTATCGGCATTACGGCCCTGGCAGGCCGGTTGTTTGCGCGTGATGCGTTGCAACCGATGCAGCAGATCGACCAGACCCTGGGCCACATCTTCCCCGGCAACCAGGAGGAGCGGTTGCCGGTAGGGGCGGAATCCGATGAAATCAGCCGCCTGTCGGGAACGATCAATCACCTGCTCGACCGGGTGGCGGAGTCGTTCCGGCTACAGCGTATGTTCGTGGCTAATGTGTCGCACGAACTAAAAAACCCACTGACCCAAATCAGTTCGCAACTCGAAGTGAGTTTGCTCAATCAGCGTGAACCTGAACGGTATCGGCAGATAATCCGCTCCGTGCTGGACGACGTGACCCTATTGGCAACCTTAACGCATGAGTTGCTGCAACTCACGCAGGTAAGCCAAAAAAGGGCAACGGATTTACTAACCAACACGGTACGGCTGGACGACCTGATCTGGGATGTTCGGGATGAGGTTATGGCCATTAATCCGCGTTATAGGGTGGTCGTCGAGTTGCTCAACCTCCCCGACGATCCCGATGAGCTTGCGCTGCCCGGTAACAAACTCCTGCTTTGCACGGCCCTGAAAAACCTGGTCGAAAATGCCTGTAAGTACGCCGACGACGGGCAGGCACGGGTCGCTATCCGGTTTGAGCCAAACAGCACGGTCATTGTTATCGAAAATAAGGGACAACCGATACCCGAAGCCGACCTGCCGTATTTATTCGAGCCATTCTACCGCAGTCGTCAAACGGCTGACCAGGTTCGGGGCTATGGCGTGGGGCTGGCTCTTGTTGATCAGATTGTGCGGTTGCACCGGGGTCAGGTGGGTGTGCAGTCAGGTGTTGGTTTACCTACCATTTTCCGAATCGAACTGCCACGCTGAAACAGGAACTGGATTCTAAGCAAATTCTAAGGACTTTATCAGCAAAAACCAAGGCGGATCAACGACTTTTGGGTTTGTACACAGACCTTAATCCAATGCTGTTCTCCTCCGTACTACAAACCTATTCGTCCTACTTACCAACCTCCGCCCACCCGGAATCACCGGGCGGAGCAAGGCGACCGTCCGGCGCAAAACCGCCCAACAAACCCGACTGGCTAATCATTATGGTCAGTGTTTTGTTTTTGCTCACCATACTTATTGCCTGGTTAGTCGATGTACCCGTACTGAGCCGGTAGATAAGTTGGTCGGGCATCCAGCAAATTGGTTGGGGCTTACCATCTTCATTTTCCAGCATTCGTTCTGACTAAAAGCCCTGCATGAAAAAAAAACCGTCACCTCAGCCGCACGACTCCCTGAACCGGGAGCGGTATCAGTTACTGCGCCAGTTGGGGCAACTGCTGGAGGTACCCATGGCCCTGCTGGGCTTACTGTGGTTAGTGCTTATCATCATTGACCTGACAACGGGGTTAAGCTCCCTGCTCCAGACGATCAGCACGGGTATCTGGGTGCTTTTCGTGCTGGATTTTGGGCTGAAATTTACGCTGGCTCCTCAGAAAATTCCGTTCCTGCGGGCCAACGTCATCACGCTTATTTCGCTGGCGATACCAGCCCTGCGCTTTGTGCGGTTAGCCCGCAGCCTGACCCTGTTGCGGTCGGTGCGGGCCATGCGCGGGGTGCGGCTGGTCAGGCTAATTGGCTCCGCCAACCGGGGGCTTCGCAGCCTGAGCCGTAGTTTTGGTAGGCGAGGATTTGGTTATGTGCTGCTGACCACACTGTTGGTTACGCTGCTCGGCTCGGCAGGTATGTACGCCTTCGAGAACAGGGAAGTAGGCGGCTTCAAAAGCCTCGGCGAAGCGGTCTGGTGGACGCTCATGCTGCTGTCGTCGCTGGGCAGCGACTACTGGCCGCGTTCGGCGGAGGGGCGTATTCTGTGCTTTCTGCTTTCGCTCTTCGGGCTGGCGGTGTTCGGCTATTTCACGGCTTCATTAGCCACCTATTTTGTGGGCAAAGATGCCGAAGCAGAGGATACACCTGTGGCTGGCAATCAACAGATTGAGGCCTTGCACCGGGAAGTTGCCGCCTTACGAAAAGACATTCAAACGCTGTTGGCCCGCCAGGCCACGGTATCCAATTCAGGTGACACCCTGCACTGGGTGGAGCCGGACAACCTCCGTTGACGACGTAAGGAGGCTTATTCCACAATTAACTTGATGCGTTTGCTTTTGGTGCGGGTGTGCAGCCATCCCTGAATCCGGTTTCGTTCGGAGGACTATGGCGACGCGAGAATTTGGCATAGACCAGCACCACCGTATTGGGCGTGGCGCGGTTGGTGTTCATCACCAGCGAGCGGGCTGCGCTGAAGGTCTGCACATCGGGCACGAGCGTTTTTAATTCGTCGCGCAGGTCGGCCACTGGCAGCCGCGAGGTCTGGGTCAGCTCGATGTACCGGCGCAGCGAGTCGATAGTATGGTCTTTGCGGGCAAGCGACGACTGACTGAATCGGATTACCTGATCGGTAATGGTCGTTTTGAGCGCGTCCACGTTAATGTTGGCATCCTTGAAATTACCCTGTCGTACATTAGAGTTTATTCAGAATTTGTGGGTA
>JAJAYX010000442.1 GCA_026785985.1 Rudanella sp.
ACGTAGAGCCGCGCAATTTTATCTTTGTAGGCTTGTGGAAGTTCGGCGTGGTCGAGAATAAAACGCTTTGTATCAACGAGGTAGCTACCAAGCCCGTGGCTGACCGCATAGCCGTCGGCAATACGTTCAACCTTTTTTACGTAGTCTGCCGAGAAAACGTACCCGATGCCAAAACCCATCAGGCCAAGGTTAGTCCGGCTTTCGTAGTCCATAATGTGTCCCAATTCGTGGCCAATCCAGCCAATCATAATGGCATCGGGCAATTGGTGAATGGGAATGGCCGTATGCGTCAGTTTGAACAGGGCACTGATGTTGATCCGATAGGCCCTGTTTTTCCGACTTGATAATAACGTGCCGAAAACAGGTTGAGCCTGCATCACGGATGAATCTATTCGTTGCTTAAATACAAACTGGATAGTCGTGCTGGTTAATTCGGGATAAAAGGACAAAGCGGTCAGCACGTTTTTTTCAATAACCGCCGGAATTGTTTTGTTTGCACGGAACGCGGTGAGTTTTGGTGTAATTTCATAACTATTCATATTACTTCCAGATGGTAACACAGACAATAAACGTAACAAAGTAGCTAAATTATAACCGATCATCAGGAAACATTTTTTGCAGCCATATCGTTATGTTGACAAATAGACGCTCTGTTCGTACATTTGCTCCGTCATATCGTATCGACCATCAGCCGATGAGTCGTCAGATTTCAAGCCAACTAATTTTGTCGTACCTCCAATTGCTCTCACCGGGCAACCTGTTTGTACGAATCAAACCAGTACAGCTCCCGGTGCTTCAGTGGCCCGATGTGTCCTGTTTCAGATGCCCTCATTCTGTTTATTGATTTATTACCAATCGTCTCACTCGAACGCGCGACACCCCGCAACAGCCGGAACGCCGAACCGGAACCAGCCCGCTCAACCCAAATCACGCTTACTGCAACGCCAGGTTACTGACTAACCTAACTTTTATGTATAATATTGAAGAATTGAATTCCAAACTCCTCTCGGAGTTACGAACTATTGCTGATCAATTCGGTGTCACCGACGGCAACAAGTTCCCCAAACGTGAACTGATTTACAAGATCTTGGATCAGCAGGCTCGCCAGCCAATGCCCGAAGAAAATGCTGCTGAGATTGCGGTGGCCGAAGCTCCCCGCCGGAGCCGTCGAACTAAAGCGGAGGCTCCCGTTGCCGAACCAACAAGCTCACCAGTAGTTGCCGAAGAACCCGTTGCAACGACCGCTGAAGCCGCACCAGCCGGGGAATTGCCAGCCCCCGTTCGGGCACGAAGCCGCGTTCGTCGCGATGCCGGTGCCTCGGAAACTCCCCCTCCTACTCCAGAAAACGAGCCAATTGCCCGTACTGAAGAAGGTCTGCTCAACCAACCCTCAACAGAAACGACTCCCTCGGCAGAAACAACGGCCTCGACTGAACCAGATCAACCTGTTCAGCCAACCGAAACGCGCCGGGAATATCCCCAGCGATCTGAGGTTCAGCAACGCCCGACGAATTCCCGGTTCGACCGTAATGCCGATCCGAACGCCCGGTATGACCGCAACGCCGATTCCCGGAATACAGATTCCAACGCCCGCATTCCCCGTCGCGACGACCGAAACAGCATCCCCGGTCAACGTGAACCACGCGATGGCGGGCCACGCGATGGACGCAACAGCGGAACAGAACCCCGTCGCGACGACCGTTTGGGTAATCAGGGTGACCGCCCAAGCCGCTTCAATCAAACTGGTGGACGCGACACGGAAGGCAGGCCACGGCCAGATGGCCCCCGCCGGGACGACCGCAACGACACCACCCGTCCGGGTGGGCTGCGCGAACGTCGTCGGCTTGTTGCCGATGAATCGGCCATGAACATGGGCACCGAACCCGAAGAAGAGTTCGTAACACCAACGGTGGTTGAAGAAGGAAACACCACTGTGCAGGCCGCACAAACCGAAGGCGACAATGAAGAAGGCGTTTCGGAAGATGGTTCAGCCGACTATGGTGATGAGTCGGCAGAGGGCGACCGCCAGCAAGCCACGCAGGTGCCGCAACCCTCGCGGGAATCGCTGGAATATCAGAACCGGATTCGCCGGCAGTACAACCAGCATATCCGGGAGTTCGATGGCATCATCGAAAACGAGGGCGTGCTGGAAATCATGTCGGATGGGGGTTACGGATTTCTGCGCTCGGCTGACTATAATTATTTAGCCAGCCCCGACGATATTTATGTGTCTCCATCACAAATCAAGTTGTTCGGCCTTAAAACCGGCGACACCGTGAAGGGGGCCATTCGTCCACCCAAAGAAGGCGAGAAATATTTTGCCCTGCTACGTGTGACAACTGTGAATGGCAAAACCACCGAAGAAATTCGCGACCGGATTCCGTTTGAATACCTGACTCCCCTGTTCCCCGAAGAGCAACTGAAACTGACCAACCGCCCCGATCAATATTCGACGCGGGTGTTGGATCTGTTCGCGCCCATTGGCAAAGGACAGCGCGGTATGATTGTGGCCCAGCCTAAAACGGGGAAAACGGTTTTACTCAAGGAGATTGCCAACGCCATTACCCGCAACCATCCCGAAGTTCATTTGCTGATTCTGCTCATCGACGAGCGGCCCGAAGAAGTAACAGACATGGCCCGGAGCGTGAATGCCGAGGTCATTTCCTCAACGTTCGATGAGCAGGCCGACCGGCACGTGAAAGTGGCCAGTATGGTGTTGGAAAAAGCGAAGCGCATGGTCGAGTGCGGCCACGACGTGGTGATTTTGCTGGATTCGATAACTCGTTTAGCGCGGGCTTATAACACGGTGGTGCCATCGTCGGGCAAGATTTTGTCGGGTGGTGTGGATGCAAACGCGCTGCACAAACCCAAGCGGTTTTTCGGTGCTGCCCGGAATGTGGAAAACGGCGGTTCGCTCACCATCATTGCCACGGCTCTGATTGACACAGGGTCGAAAATGGACGAGGTGATTTTTGAAGAATTCAAAGGCACTGGTAATTGCGAAATCCATCTGGA
>JAJAYX010000443.1 GCA_026785985.1 Rudanella sp.
ATACCGAAAAAACACTGCTCACCGAAATTCGTGACCACGAAATCATTCACCGCGACTTTTTTAAGGCAGCACTCGGTACAGGTGCCATTGCCGGCTTGGAGGTAAACTTTTCAGCCATCAACTTCAGTGATCGGGCTAGCGTACTCGGTGCCGCCAAAACCTTTGAAGACTTGGGCGTTGCCGCCTATAATGGGGCGGGAAAACTGATAAAGGACGTGAATTATCTGCTTCTGGCCGGTAAAATAGTATCAGTGGAAGCTCGCCATGCAGCAGCAATCCGCTCGTTGTTAAGCCCAAAAACAGCCAGTTTCGCTGGCGACGATGTGGTGGCTCCTGCCACGGGCCTCGACCCGGCAATGGCTCCATTAGCCGTATTGACTGCAGCACAGCCATTTGTAAAAACTACCATCACAGCGGCCAACCTGCCCAAGTAAACCAACTCGACTCCATGAATTTATTCAAAATATTCCAGGACATTGAAGCTATTGATGGCGATGCCACCGAGCGGCTTGCTTATTATTCGCGCCGGAGCCTGCTTGGCTTAGGTAAAAAAGCGTTGACGGTTTCGGCCCCGGTTGTGATGGCCAGTGTGTTGAACGAAGCCTACGCCCAAACATCGTCGGTGCAGGACGTGCTTAACTTCGCCCTAACGCTCGAATATCTCGAAGATGATTATTACCAAAAAGGTAATGCGGCTGCCAACCTGATTCCGGCGGCCGACAAAGCCATTTTTACTCAGATCGGTAAGCACGAAACCGCCCACGTTGCCTTGCTGAAAGGTGCGTTGGGGGCGGCTGCCGTGGCAAAGCCAACATTCAAATACACGGCCACCACGTTCACTGATTATCCGACGTTTTTGCTTCTGGCGCAGGCGTTTGAAGATACGGGTGTGCGGGCCTACAAAGGTCAGGCGGGTAATTTGTTGGGCATGGATGTGCTGACGACTGCGTTACAGATTCACTCCGTTGAGGCTCGTCACGCATCGGAAGTGCGCCGGTTACGGGGCTTGCGTGGTTGGGTATCCGCCACGGATGAAGCACCAGCTGCCGTTTATGCGGGTGAAGATCTTACCACGCAGGCAACGGTCAACCTGGTAACCCTCACCGGAAAAAGTGCTGACCGTGTTCGCGAAGCGTTCGATGAGCCACTAACAAAAGCAGCGGTACTGGCTATTGCCGCACCGTATTTATAGAGTGTACGGCGGTGTTCCGCCGGGCCGTAAGGCCAATTTTGCAGCCTCGGCCTGTGTTATCACACAGGCCGTTTTTTTTGTTAGGTTGGTGTAACCTGTGAGGACATAGATCGAGAATACAAAATTGGCCTTCGTATATTTGAGGCTTTGTTTCTTTACCCACTAACTCATTTACTGCTTTACATGCCTGCTTCTCAGTTGCCGTCGGCGTTTCGCCATCCGTATTCATTCGCTTCCAGCTATAAAAAATCAGTGGCTTATTTTTCGATGGAATATGCCATCGACCAGTCCCTTAAGACCTATTCCGGGGGCTTAGGCTTTTTGGCTGGGTCGCACATGAAAAGTGCTTTCGATGAACGGCAAAACCTGATTGGGATTGGAATTCTCTGGAAATACGGCTACTACGATCAAACCCGCAACGCCGACAATTCAATGGACGTTGAGTTTCGGGAGAAAATGTACAGCTTTTTGCAGGATACGGGCGTTCGGTTCCCCATTGCAATTTCAGGACGACCTGTTTGGGTTCAGGCCTATTACCTCGATCCAAAGCACTTTAACACAGTGCCGATGTTTTTCCTGACCACCGATGAGAACGGCAACGATACCGAAGCCCGGTCTATTTCGTATCGGCTCTACGATGCTGATTCGAGCCTGAAAGTGTCGCAGTGTATGGTGCTGGGCTTGGGGGGGGCCAAATTTCTGGATCAGATCAACTACCAGCCGGAAGTATATCACCTCAACGAGGCCCACGCAGTGTCGGCGGCTTTTCACCTTTACCAATCCCTCGGCAGTGCCGAAGCTGTTCGCCGGCGGATGGTGTTTACGACCCACACCCCCGAAGAAGCGGGCAACGAAAAACATGACATCGGCTTCCTGAATAAACTCGGTTTTTTCGGTGGACTGTCGCTTGACAAAGTGAGTGAGATTACGGGCATCAACGACTCGATCTTCAACCACTCCTTAGCCGCCCTTCGCCTGAGTCGCAAGGCCAACGGTGTCTCGAAACTGCATGGCGAGGTATCGCGTAAGATGTGGAACCATTATCCCAATATCTGTGAGATTACGCACGTTACCAATGCCCAGAATAGTCAATATTGGGCGGATAGTCGGTTGGAAGCGGCCCGGCAGACAGGGGATACGACCGCGATTGCTACCCGCAAAAAAGCCCTCAAACAACCCCTGTTCAACATCGTGGCCGATCAGTCGGGAAAACTGTTCGACCCAAACGTGCTGACAATGGTGTGGGCGCGTCGGTTTGCGGCCTACAAACGCCCCGACCTGCTCACGCACGATGGCGAACGGTTCCGGCGGCTCATGCAAAACCGCGACTATCCCCTACAGATGGTCTGGGCGGGTAAACCGTATCCGTTTGATGAGGGAGCCATCCGAACGTTCAATCACCTCTATTACCTGAGCCACTTGTATCCGCGCATGGCCGTGCTGACGGGCCACGAACTGGCCCTCTCGAAAGCCCTCAAAGACGGGGCCGATCTTTGGCTAAACACGCCTGTTGTTCCCCGCGAGGCCTCTGGCACAAGTGGTATGACGGCGGCCATGAATGGGGCCATCAACGTCTCGACCAACGACGGCTGGATCTGCGAATTTGCGAAACCCGGAACCGCACCGGCAGACCGGCCGGACTGCACCGGAACCCAACAGAACTCGTTTATTGTGCCCCTTGCCGGAATCGCTCCGGCGAACCGGCCGGACAATCCCGGAAAGCCGGACTCCGACTCGCACGACCGCGAACACCTGTTCCAACTCCTCGAAGAAGACATTCTGCCCATGTATTACGACCGCCCCGCCGACTGGCAGGCGCTCCAACTCCGAAGCATGAACGACGTGAATGCCTATTTTACCTCGGCCCGGATGGTGCGGGAGTATTACGAAAAAGTGTATTAGGTTCCCCCGATCCGGGAATCATTTGTGTTCGTAATCCACTTGCTGAAGCTGAACCATGCCGGTAATTGCGAGGAAACAGGGCGCGATTTCCGGGGAAGTCTTCTGACTCAGAAAGTGGATTACGATACACAGGAACCGTAATGATTTTCCGGGAATGAGTCTAATAAAGGTAAACTTGTCCTATCTTTGCACATCACTATAGAACACTGCTAACAAATAAGCACCATTTTACAAAACAATAACCAGATCGCTTCTCAATATACTCGATCTTGTACCAGTAGAAAAAGTTTAATTAAAAGATAGATTAACTCCTAATTAGTAACAAAATGCCCCAAAATCGTAGCACTTTGACACGCATTGGCGTGTTTTACGACGGTAATTATTTCCTACACGTAAGCAATTATTACAACTACTCACACGAACGTCGTAGTCGTATCAGTATCTCAGGTCTGCACGAGTTTGTTCGGCGGCAGGTGGCCGAAGAAGAAGACACCGACGTTCGGTTATGCCAAATTGTGGATGCCCACTATTTCCGGGGTCGGCTCAACGCCCATGAAGCGCATCAGCGTGGTAATCAGTTGTTTTATGACCGCCTGTTCGACGATATTCTGATGTCGGAAGGGGTGGTAACGCATTATCTGCCCGTGAAAACCTATCAGGGTTTACGGCAGGAAAAAGGCATCGACGTTTGGTTGGCCCTCGAAGCCTATGAACTGGCCGTACACAAGAAATTCGACGTGGTGGTGCTGATCACCGCCGATGGCGATTTCGTATCGCTTGTGCGCAAACTGAATACCCTCGGTTCGCGGGTGATGGTGTTGAGCTGGGACTTCGAGTTTTTGAACGACGAGGGCGAGCGCATCGTAACCCGCACCTCGCAGGACTTGCTCGAAGAAGTTTCCTACCCCGTTTCGATGCACCAGGAAATCGACAATCGAATCCGCAAAAACGACCCGATTGTAC
>JAJAYX010000444.1 GCA_026785985.1 Rudanella sp.
GCGTTTACGGACACAGCAGAAAGAGTAAGAGCAAAACTAAAAAAACAACAGGGTTTACCATACGATTTGGTGAAACACGGAACTAACTGGCAGGGTAATCTGGTCACACCCGCTGAGAAATGGCACGTGGCTCATTCGCCAACAATCACCATCACAGCTCCTTCCGCTACGGCTGAAACAAACGGCAGCTTCACCATCAAAACCAACGTGTCTGGACAGACCAGCAGGGTAGAATTTTTTATCAACTCGATGCTGGTCGGTATCGACAGTACCGCCCCCTATACAGCCAATGTAACTCAGTTGGCTCCGGGTGCGTACACCCTGTTTGCCAGGGTATTTGACCGCAAAAATGAGCATACATCATCTGCACCAGTCATCATTACCATTCTGCCCAAGTGAGCCCTTCCTAGACTGAACCCAACCAGACGACCATCCGGCAACATGTACTGTCGGCGACCCACACGCCATGAAACAAAGACACTACTTTATCCCGCTTGTCCAGCTACTATGGGCCTCAGTGCAAGCCGTTGCACAAACCTATTTCCTTGGTCTGAGTCTCTTTACCTTGGTCTGAGTCTCCTCAGACCCTACTACAACGCAGCTAATCATTCAATCGACCTAGCCCAGTAACTTATGAATCTAACCACCAAAAAAATTACCCAACTCATCCGCCAAACCATCAACAAAGTGGATGACAGTTGTGCGTAGTCTTCCGAAGGCAGAGTGCGTACTAAAAATAGTTGGCATCTGGAAGGCCAGCCCCGCTGTGACTGCCGCCGATTCCAAGCTTAGTAAGAGTTCCGAATGGTTAATCAAACAGAAGGGCATACTTGTAAACCTGGCGACGCAGGCCGTTCAACGGGGCCGACCATCGGCGGCCTGATTATTTTCAGTACGCAGTGTTCATAAAGAACACTACGCACAACTGGGAGCCTCTTTTCATGAGAGCATGATTGAAGTGGTCAAAGAAGTGTAATCAAATTTATTCGTTAAGGCTCAATTTCATTTGTAGCGGCAGGGCTTGTTCATAAAACTTTATTTCGTTTGAAAAACGGATCGACCAACACCCTGTTTCCGGTCAAATCTTCCCTTAATTGGGTAGTTGCCAACATTCCGGGAAAATGTTTCAGATTACTGGACATAGACCCATTTGGGCGTTCTGAGCGTTTGCGCTATGGTTTCCAAATAGCGGATAAATATCACCAGTGACTGAACGTGGCGGCCTAAACTGGCGATCTCATCAGGGTTTGGCCAACCAGATTCCTTCTGCTGTTTATCGACGGGATTATCCCATACACGCGGCCTGCCATCATATAACCTAATCACTCAATACATCTAACTGTCAACAGCGAACACTATGGAAAGACAGGGCGTAAAGAAGCACTCGTTACTTTTGCTGCTTACCGGTTTTTTTCTTTGGGTGGCGGTTCCCGCTTCTGCCCAGTATGTGATGACGAAAAAAATTATATCCGGAAGTAGCCTTTTTCCGTCTATTCATCACCCGACGGGTAAAAAATTGATTCAAACGAGTGCGAGTTTACAGTGGTCTTATGTAAAAGATAATATCGACGCTATGCAAGCCCGGCATCCTTACCTCGATGGCGTTGCGGCTTCCATGAACGGGAGTTTTGCCAAAGATTATCTCATGCTGCGTGGCGACAGGCTGTGGACCGAAAACGATGTTCAGCTTAAAACGGTGTCGGAAATAAAATGGGGTAAGTACACGGACAATTTTGTCATACTTTATTTCGGCGACTCACTGGCTATCGACTTTTTCGATGACCGAAAGTGGTCCATTATCACGCACAATGCCGGCATGGTGTCAAAAATGATCCGTGCTGGTGGTTTTAAGGGTGTTTTTCTCGATAATGAGAACTATTATAAGGGTTCACATGGCTGGAAATATGACGTCTCCTGGTATCAGGGACACACATTGGAGCTGGTTGAAGCGAAATGTAGGCAACGGGGTTACGACTTCATGAAAGCACTTCAGGCTCACGTATCGAACCCCTTGGCGGTACTCGATTTCATTTGGTTTGGCGATCATTGGAACAACTACGACGCCACTTCGGGTAGGCAGTTGCTTTGGTTATCCTTCAAGGATGGTATGCTCGATGCCGCCAGAGCAAACGATGTATTGGTGGATGGTAATGAGATGGCCTATTATTATCAGGAATCAACCATGTTTACCGACATCTACAACGAATTTAGACTGCATAAATTCCCTAAATACGGCGCACCTGATTTACAGGAAAAATACAGAAAACAAGTTCAAATAGGTCACGGAATTTATCCGAGTCTATACTTCGGCATTTACAAATGGCCGCATACGTATTCGGCGAACGAGCATACTATGTGGTGGCAGAATCAACTGTATAACGCTCTGCTAACGACTGATGAGTACGTATGGATCTGGACGGAGCCCGACGAAAATTGGTGGAAAGAAGGCCCACCGCTTTTTACGTCAGCGTTTACGGACACAGCAGAAAGAGTAAGAGCAAAACTAAAAAAACAACAGGGTTTACCATACGATTTGGTGAAACACGGAACTAACTGGCAGGGTAATCTGGTCACACCCGCTGAGAAATGGCACGTGGCTCATTCGCCA
>JAJAYX010000445.1 GCA_026785985.1 Rudanella sp.
GAGGTTGCGTTGGGCAGTCTCGTAGCTCTGATGCGTAATCTGAATGGTTTGCGTGCCTTTGGGCATTACAACCGTAAAAAAACCTAGCGAATCAGTAGTGGTGCCGAGGCCGGTATCCAGAATCAGGATGTTAGCCCTGACAATGGGTGAGTCGGTACGGCTGTCGCGCACATAGCCGGATAAACGGTAGCGGGATTGGGCGTGGACTGTTGACGTAAAGAAGAATAATAGAACCAGTTTGGATAAAATTCTCGGCATGGAATCGTTGTGATTTGAGTATGTTTGCGATGGTATCTTAGATTGATGCCACCCACCGAATAGCCCAATATGAATAGCGATAAGAACCGCCTTGAACGCGACCATCTGTTAGGTCTCAAGAGGGTTGTTGAACCAGAATTGGCTCGTCTCGAAGCATTATTATTGTTTCACAAGCCGAATGACAGCGATCAGGATTTCGATGACTTTATCAGAAAGGCAGTCTATTACCGCGACATTCTGAAGCGAATCGAATCTGATTTGGCTAAATTAAACAAATAAACACAGTTTTAACAACAAATTTCATCAGCTATGGACTTTATCAACAACTTGCTAAAATGTTTACGGAGTGCATCCCCGGCTGAATTGTCTGCTCTTCATGATGAATATGAAGTTTATTTATCAAGGCTTGACGATCAGGCACGAACGCAGGCGATTAGGCAGGTTGAACCTGTACTGAAAGAATTGATGCAACAATCGCTGGCACGAATGGATTCGGCGGTGACCGCTTATGAGCAACGCCGGGCAACTGTCGCTGTTTAAGGGCGCCATAATTTCCATACAATTGTTGCATCCTGTTGCAGTTTCTGAAATAGAGTCCGTAGTTTGGCCCAACTTTTCAGACTACCCTTTTTAACTCCGTCCGAACACATTGGAATCCATATTTTCAGCGACAAAACGCAAACTACTCATCGAGATCGCCTGGGAGGTTTGTAATCAGGTAGGTGGTATCTACACCGTCATCCGGTCGAAAGTCCCGGCAATGGTCGAGAAATGGGACGATAATTACCTGCTGTTGGGGCCGTATTTTCCCCAGAAAGCAGCCGCCGAATTTGAACCCATCACCGAACCCGATGAAACCGAAATTGGTCAGACCGTTCGCAAAATGCGGCAACTGGGCTACGAGATCGAGTATGGCTACTGGCTTATTACGGGCCGACCACGGGTGGTGTTGTTCAACCTGCCGAGTGTTTATCCACAGTTGGATGCCATCAAAGCCGGGCTGTGGGAACACCATAAATTACCTACGCTGGGCGTTGAAGACCTTGTCAATCAGACCATTGTCTTTGGCGAAATGACCCGCGTTTTCCTGACGCTCCTCGCCGAAGGACACGCCAAACGGGTTGACTTCTGCGCCCATTTTCACGAGTGGATGGCCAGCACCGGTTTGCCCGACCTCCGGCGCGAAAACGTGAAAGTGGCAACCGTGTTCACCACGCACGCCACCATGCTGGGGCGGTATCTGGCGCAGAATGAACCCGGCTTTTATGGCAAACTGCCTTTTTTCGACTGGCAGAAAGAGGCCAAACATTATGGCATCGAAGCCCAGGCCACCATCGAGCGGCTGGCCGCTATCAACAGCCACACCTTCACCACAGTTAGCGACGTGACAGCCCGCGAATGTGAGGTTTTTCTGGGTCGTAACCCCGACCTGGTGCTACCCAACGGCCTGAATATTACCCGGTTTGCGGCTACCCACGAGTTTCAGAACTTACACGTCAAATACAAGGAAAATATCCACGAGTTTGTGATGGGGCATTTCTTCCATAACTATTCGTTCGACCTTGAAAAGACGCTTTACTTTTTCACATCGGGCCGGTTTGAGTTTTCAAATAAAGGCTACGACCTGACGCTTGAAGCCCTTGCCCGCCTGAACTGGCGCATGCGTGAGGCTAATATGGATACGACGGTGGTCATGTTTATGGTGACGAAACAACCTTACCGCTCTATCGACCCCGACGTGCTGCATACCCGCGCTGTGTTGGATGAGATTCGCGACACCTGCGAGAGTATCGAAAAACAAGTGGGCGAACGACTGTTTCAGGCAGCCGCGTCGGCCAAAGGCACCAACCTGCCCGACCTCAACAAATTTGTAGATGAATACTGGCAGCTCCGGCTTCGGCGGACGGTTCAAAGCTGGAAAACCAAGAACTTGCCCCCCTTTGTAACACACGATCTGGTGCAGGAAGACGACATGACGCGGTTTATCCGGAAGGCAAACCTTGTCAACAATGAGTATGACCGGGTTAAGATCGTGTACCACCCCGATTTCATTGCCTCCACCAACCCGCTGTTCAAACTTGATTACAGCCAGTTTGTGCGGGGTTGCCACCTCGGCGTATTCCCTAGCTATTACGAACCCTGGGGCTATACTCCGCTCGAATGCGTGGTGCGCGGCATCCCGACCGTTACGAGCGACCAATCGGGCTTTGGGGATTTTATCATGCAAATCATGCGCGACTACGAAAATCGGGGTATTTACGTGGTCGACCGGCGCAATCAGAACTTCAACGAAGCTGCCGATCAGCTGGCTAACATTCTCTGGCGGTTTGTCAAAATGAGTCAGCGCGACCGGATTCAGCAACGGAACCGCGTCGAAAGTATCGCTGAGGTGTTCGATTGGACTAATCTCCGTTCGTATTACGACACGGCGCACGATCTGGCAATGAAGAGACGGAAATAAGTTTCGACCTTTGCGTCGTGCATACCAACTATTACTTCCTGCGGCAACTGGCCCCGGCCCTTGAGCCGCATTTGATCGGATTGCGCCTGATGGAATGCTACAGTCAGGATCGCGATGAACTGGTGATGGTGTTTGCACAGGCCAAAGGCAAGACGAATTATTACCGTCCTTTCTACCTGAAAACTACCCTCCGGCCCGAATTTTCGGGCCTTTTGTTCCCGGAGGTGGTGCAACGTGCCCGAACAAATAGTATCGACTTGTTTGGGCAGGTTATTGGCGTTGATCCCGACGATGCTGAAGCCATTGCCGGGGGCGAAACCGCCGGTCGGGTGGTGACGGGCGTGCGCTCGTTTCTGAACGAACGATGTCTGGGTATTGAGTTGGAAGGCGATTACACGCTGGTATTCAAGTTTTTTGGTAATCGGCCTAATTTGGTCGCGTTCCAGGGCAACGACGTAGTGGAGTCGTTTAATCAGAAGCTAGTTTCGGACCAAAATCTCAAGCTCGATGCTATAGACCGCCCCATCGACCAGTCGTACGAAGCGTTCGAACGGGCTGGTTTCGATCATAAAAAGCTGTTTCCGACGTTTGGGAAAGAGGTAAATGCGTATTTGGGGGAGAAACTATTGGCGGTCACCCCACACCAACCCCTCCCCCGTAGAGAGGGGCTAAAAAATTACCGAGACTAGGCCCCTCCCTACGGGGTTGGGCGGTCGGCCGCTGCCGGGGGGGGGTGGGAACAAATCCAGTCCGTTCTGGCCCTGCTGGACAAACCCACCTACTACCTGACCACGTTTAACCACCATCCAACCCTATCGCTGGTTCCGATTGGTGAGATTCGGCAAACATTTGACGGCCCGATTGAAGCGCTGAACCGGTTCTATGTCAACTTTGCCGGGCTGAATTTTTTTGAGCGCGAAAAGGGGGAGGTGTTGCGCCTGTTGGACAAACGCCTGAAACGGGCTGAGAGTCAGATCGAAGCGAGCCTGCAACGGCTCATTGGTCATGAGGAAGGCGCGAGTAACGAAGAGATGGCTAACATTCTGATGGCCAACCTCCACGCCATTGAAGAAGTGCCCGGCCAACGGTCGCCGGAGCGGGTAGAGTTGTACGATTTCTACCGGGATCAACCCATTCAGATCAAGCTAAAAACCGACCTTACACCCCAGAAGAACGCTGAGGGTTATTACCGGAAGTCCAAAAACGAGAAAATCGAACTGGACTTTATTCAACAACAGATTGAGCAACGCGAACGGGAAATTGTCGACATTCAACAGCATAAGCTAGCCATTGCCGAAATTCCCAGCCTGAAAGCATTTCGGAAATACGCCAAACAACATAACATTCTGGCTGATGGGGGTCGGTATGCCGCATCACCAGCTGCTACGCCGGCTGAGTTATTCAAAATTGTAACTCACGAAGGCTACACCATTCTGATTGGCCGCAACGCCAAAAACAACGACCTGCTCACCCAGCGTTATGCCTTCAAAGAAGACCTGTGGCTCCACGCCCGCGACGTTTCCGGCTCGCACGTTGTGATTAAATACCAGGCCGGCAAACGCTTCCCCAAAACCGTGATCGAGCGGGCTGCCGAGTTAGCCGCCTGGAACTCCAAACGCCGAACCGACAGCCTCTGCCCGGTTATTATGACGCCCAAAAAATTTGTCCGAAAGCCTAAAGGGCTGGCTGAGGGTCAAGTAGTTGTAGAAAAAGAAGAAGTTGTGATGGTGGTGCCAAAAGGGTGAATACAGGTCTATCTATCGTTTGCCAATGTCTGCACTTCGGTGGGTATTTGCCCGCTCAACCAATCCGAGAAGCTGGCTGTGTGCTGATCCTGTTCATTTGGAAACCCACGACTCAAACGCATTTTCCAGATCAATCAATTCTTGGAATAGTGCGGTGGTCATTGATTCGTATGGTTTGGGGGTTTACCGGGAAGCGATCAATTCAGCAGCAGTTCCCGTTCGGCCTCTTCGTTTTCTAATTCGGTTATCTGTTCTACCTGCTTATCAATATTGATAAACTGCATACTAAGCCAGGCAAATCCAATCATGACAACGAACGAAAAAAACGTTATTTCCCAACTGAAATTTTCTTTTACCGGTCCAATCAGCGTGGCCCCCACCATAGAACCAACGGCACCCATTGTCATATACATCGTAAACTGACTGGCCGACACTTTTTTGGAGCAGCACTGCATGGCAATGGCATACACACCAATCTTTGCAAAGGCGTTTAACCACCGGTATGTGATGATGAAACCATACATAAATGGCGTGTTATCCCAGTATATTTTTAAAAAAGTAAGTACAATCGTTATACTAATAATAAGAAAAAAATAAATGTTTATCATTCGTTTCTTGCCAAATTTTTCAATCAGATAACCACCAATAAACATACCGCCAATACCACCAATCAAATCAGCCGTGGCGAAGACCTGCGAATAGAAAACATTGGTCCATCCTGAGATTTTTACGGGGAAAAGCGGCAGCAATGTTTCAAAAAAATTATAGGCTCCCTGCGTAATAAACAGTAACAAAACAATGAGCAGCGAATTTCGTAACTGAAAAACACTGTATAACGCCCTGAAAATAGTAGACCAGTGTGTAACCTGCATCCGTCTCGTTTCTGATGAAGCAATGCCCAACGTCCAGGGTAGTATTTTTTCGCCGGGTTGTTCGCGTAAACAGATGGGTATCAGCGTCACCAGGCCAACCATAGTGGCAATCACGCCCATAGCCGCCGTGAAATTGTATC
>JAJAYX010000446.1 GCA_026785985.1 Rudanella sp.
CTCCTACGTCGATGCCCCGTGTTGGCTCGTCCAGAATGACCAGTTTCGGGGCCGACAGCAGAATTTTCCCGATCACCACTTTTTGCTGATTTCCTCCGCTCAGGTTGACCACCCGCTGATCGAGACCGGAGATTTTGATGTTCAGGTCGCGCACTGCTTTGGTGGCCGCTTCTGATTCACTTTTTTCGGACACGAAGCCCTGCTTGGCAAATTTCGGCAGGCTGGCTAAGGTGATATTATGTTTTACAGACAGAGCCGGAATAAACCCGGACGTTTTGCGGTCTTCGCCTACGTAGCCAATTCCATGCCGAATGGCATCTTGTGGCGACCGAATGGTGGCGGGTTCACCATTGATAAAAATATCGCCCTGCTCGTGGGGGTCAAGCCCGAACAACGCACGAGCCACTTCAGTGCGGCCCGCGCCCATCAGCCCGCCAATGCCCAGCACCTCGCCCGCATGAACAGCAAAGTTGATGTTCTCGAATTTCCCTGCCTGACCCAGGCCCTTCACGGACAAAACTTCTGGGCCATTATGGGCCTGAATGTCGGGAAATAGGCTGTCTAACTCGCGGCCTACCATCATTGAAATCAGCGAGTTCGGTGTAAATTCAGAGGCTGGTTTCGTGGCAATAAATTGACCATCGCGCAGCACGGTAATGGTGTCCGAAAGGGCGAAAATCTCGTCTAATTTGTGCGAAATGTAGATAATGGCCACGTCTTTTCGCTGCAAATCGCGGATAATATCGAACAGCGTGGCCACTTCTTTATCGGACAGGGCCGAGGTCGGCTCGTCCATGATAATGACTTTGGCTTCGTTGGACAGTGCTTTGGCAATGTCAACCAACTGCATTTCGGCCACGCTCAGGTGCTTCATCCGGGCATCGGGCCTGATGCTCACTCCGAGGTGAGCCAGCAGTTCGGCGGCTTGCTCGTTCAGTTTTTTTTCGTCGATGAAGCCCCAGCGTTTGGGTTCGCGACCCAGAAAAATATTCTGCGCCACCGTCAGTTCGGGCACTGTGAGTAACTCCTGATGAATCATGGAAATGCCCCGTTTCAGCACTTCACCAACGTTGCTTGTTTTGAGCGGCTCCCCATCGAACATAATCTCTCCCGAATCGGGTGTGAGCAGTCCAATCAGGATTTTCATAAACGTGGATTTGCCAGCCCCATTCTCACCCATCAAAGCATGAACTTCGCCTTTTTGCACCTCAAGATGAACGTTGTTCAGGGCGCGTACCCCCGAAAAAGATTTGGAGAGGTTGGTAACGGAGAGAATGGGGGCCTGGGTCATAATCACATGGAGAAACTTTCAACGCCCGTGTCTTTCCAGCTTCGGGAATTGGCCGAGTCGATGACGGCCTCGCAAACTTTCTGGGTTTCCAGTGCGTCGCGGAAGGTAGGGTGGCAGGGTTCGCCCGTTTCCAGGCTTTTCAGAAAATCGGCCACCTGATGCACAAAGCTGTGTTCGTAGCCAATACCAAGGCCAGGCACCCACCACTTGTCCATGTAGGGTTGGTCGCCATCGGTCACGTGAATAGATCGCCAGCCGCGCACAATGCCTTCATCGGCATAGTCGTAATATTCCAAACGGTTCAGGTCGTGCAAATCCCAGCGGATCGACGCATTTTCGCCGTTGATCTCGAAGGTATAAAGTGCCTTATGGCCTCGTGCATAGCGCGTGGACTCGAACAGGCCCAGCGAACCGTTGGCAAAGTGGCAGTGGAAAATACACGCATCGTCAATGCCAACGGGCTGCATTTTGCCCGTTAGCTGGTGCATTCGCTCTTTCACAAATGTCTCCGTCACCGCCGACACATCCGTTATGGCCCCGTTGAGCCACATGGCTGTATCGATGCAGTGAGCCAGCAAATCGCCCGTCACGCCAGAGCCAGCGGCTTCGGCATCCATGCGCCAAAGGCCCGTGCCACCCTGCGGAAGGTCGGCGTTGATCGTCCAGTCCTGGAGGAAGTTGGCCCGGTAGTGGAAAATCTTGCCGAGTTTGCCTGATGCCACAATTTGCTTGGCCAGCGACACCGCCGGAATGCGTCGGTAGTTGTACCAAACCGTGTTGGCAACCCCCGCCTTGTCGATAGCGGCCACCATTTGCTCGGCTTCGGCCTGCGAGCGGGCCAGGGGTTTCTCGCACAGGATCATTTTTCCGGCCTGAGCAGCGGCAATCGCAATTTCGGCGTGGGTGTCGTTGGGCGTACAAATATCGACCGCGTCGATGTCGTCGCGGGCAATCACCGCCCGCCAATCGGTCTCAACGGATTCGTAGCCCCATTGATAGGCAAAAGCCTGCACGTTGGCCGCGTTGCGCGAACAAACCGCTTTCAGAACAGGCCTGTACGTTAGTTCCGGGAAAAAATTGGGTACCCGATTATACCCGTTGGAGTGCGTCCGGCCCATAAACCCGGTGCCGATCAGTCCAATACGAAGGTCTTTTTTCATTATTCTTTCCATCCGTGCTTCTCACGGACGTTGATCATGGTGGCTAAAATATCGTTCCAGGTTTGCTGGTTGGTCATCACCGCGTTGGGGAACATGCAGCCGTCCCAGCAAATGTGACGCATGATTTTGGTGAGTTCACCATTGCTGTCGCGGAGCCAGAAACCGGCATCGTTGGCCACGTCGAGTTTGCCATTCGGGTCAGTGGCCTGGCAGTGCCGCCCGGTTTTGTCGTGCGAGCCCGAGCCGAACACCGTTCCGTCGTTTTGGGCCACGTGGAAGTCAATAGTCCAGGGGCGGAGCGCGTCGGTAAGGGTTTTGAGGGCATCGGTCAGCACCTGCCGATCCTGCCAGTCGTATCCTTGGGGCAAAATTCGGTCCTGTTCACGGTTATAACCCATCGTGTAGAGCAGTGTATGCGCCATATCGGCCTGGAAACCCATATTAGGCCGGTCAACGGCTTCGAGGGTGTCGAGCATTGTCCGCCAGCTTTGCATACCGCCCCAGCATATTTCACCCTCGGCGGCTAATTTCTCGCCGTAGTCAGCCGCCACATCACAGGCTTCGCGGAAGGTTTGGGCAATAAGTTTGGTGTTGCCCGCCGGGTCAGCATCCCAGTCGTGGGGCGAACTCGAGGAGTCGATGCGGACAACCCCGCTGGGGCGTATTCCCATCTCGCGGAGAACCTTACCGATATGGCACCCTTTGCGAACCATCTCGACAAATTGAGCGCGTTCTTCCTTCGTGCCCATCGCCGGATTGCCCCAAATAGGAGCCACTAATGAACCTATTACGAGGTTGTGCGACGCAATTTTGTCGGCCAGCCGCTTGATGTCGTCATCTGAACTGTTAATGTTGATGTGCGGGTCCATCAGACCCAGGTCAACGCCATCGAATTTGACACCATCTACCTCGGCGGCAGCAGTCATTTCAAGCATGGAGTCAAACGAAATTGGTGGCTCCGAATCGGGGCCTTTGCCCACTAAACCAGGCCAGGTGGCGTTGTGGAGTTTGGGATAGTTGTTGTCGTTCATGGTTTTTGGAGTATGGTGGATGCGGGCGACACCGTCCACCATACATTATAAAGTTAAATCTGGATTTCCGGGGCCGAAATGCTTGAGCATCACGAGCGGGTCGGTTTTAGAGTGATTACTGATGACTACGCCTTCGGTTGCTGCTTTTTCGCTGACGAAAAACTCGTCGTTGGTCAGTTGGCCGTAGCGAATCAGGGCGGGGGTTTCCACGTCCCAAACGCCCATTTTGCCGCGTCCCTGCATGATAATCAGGCCATAGGCTGCACTGTCGCGGATGGTTACGGTTTGGCCGGGCATCACGGTCAGTTCTTTGGCACTGAACGCATCAGACTTGTAGCAGATCCAATTTTCCACGTACCCTTCAGCTTCCATCTCGGCTTGGTTGCGAACGGGTTTAGGCATCATGAAACGGTTGGCCATCATGTTCGGGTCTACGTTCAAGTCCCAGTCGATGGCTTCCATCAGCAGGTCGTAATCGCCGACGCGGTTGGGTGGGGTGCCGTTCCAGAGAAGTTCTTCGGGGACAATAGCCTCATTGACAAGTGATTGGTACATGGCAAACACATCCGACGCTTTCTGCGGTTCGTAGGTACACAAACTACCCGGTGCGTGGAGCAGGCCCGGTGGCACATCCCAGCCTGTTCCCGGTTCGAGCCGGTAGGCGGCTGAGTAGTTCGTGATTTTGTTGTCGCCCTTCGTGAAATTCATCAGGCATTCTTTAATCTGCTCCTTCGTAGTGCCGGGTGCAATGCCAATGAATGTGTAGGGGAAATCGCCCCCATGATTGTTCAGTTGGGGCGGGAAATAATAGGCTTCTGGTTTGCCCAACTGCCCAATGAGGGCAGCCTGTTCGTCGTTGTGGTGCAGGTGATGCGGCAAAGGCCCCATGTTGTCGAAAAACTTCGAGTACATCGGCCACGACTGATGCTCGTTCCAGAGCCGATCACCAATTAATTCGCCCTGAAGTTCGGCAACGGCATCTTTGAGCAAAAACTGCGTTTCGCCGGTTCCATCATCGAAAACCACCCTACTCAGACCTTCGTTTTCGCCGGTGAGCGGGCCGTTTTTGGCGGGCGTTGTTGACGATAGCCACCGTTCGTCGATGCCGCCCCGGTTGCCGCCCAGCACGTAATAATCGTCGGGGTGGAGTTTGATTCGCCGACCGGGTACGCAAAACGAGCGGGGCACCCAGGTGGGAGCCAGCCGTAAGATTCCTTTTCCCTGATCCAGAGCTTGTTGTGCTACGCTGAGGGTTTGTGTTTGCATGTGAAAGGGTTGTTGTTATAATAACTCTTCAATTTGTTCCCGCTTCGTCAGCACCTGCAACTTCACCTCATACGACCTACTTTCGCCGGGTTCAAGGAACAGAAGCGTACCGTCGGCGCGGGCTTTGGCCTGACCAATGGGCGGGTGTGTGCCGGGTTCAATGCCCGTTACATACTCCCCCCGGCCCCAGTGTTGCCAGTTGGTGAGCCACGGTAACTGACTTTTCTGAAACCGCAAAGCCACCGCAAGGCCAAGTGATTCGTTGAATAAACCGGCAACGCACTGACCAGCAGCATCGGCGGTGGGGTCGATAAAGGCCACTGCCTCGCCGGTGCCCCGGTGGGTTTCCAACGGGGCCGGGCAGGTTCTGAAATCGTGATCGTCGCGGAAAATGTCGCCGTTGATACCACCCTCACGCGCTTGCCAGTTGCCTTTCCACAGAAGACGGGTTCCCTCGTCAACTAATGGCCAACCGAAATTAAAATGATACAGCAGCATGTGCGGGGCCGGGGTGTTGGCCCGGTTCGTGACTGTATCCCGAATCTGAATCGAGGGGTTGCCAAGCATTCCCGAAATGGTTCGTTTCAACTCTAAACTGGGGCCAAACACCCGCGATTCGCGCATTCGGCCCGTGATGCTGAAGCCCAGATTCCCGGTCATCGGGTCGGGTTGGATAATTGATTCGATTTCGGCGGGGAGGTTACTGATGGGGCCGTGAATGCCCCGTTCGCCAAACTCGTCCTGTTCGGGACCGCCCACGTGCCTTAGGCAGCAGGTAGTGAGCAAACCACCGCCAAAGGTTCGGAGCCAGTCGAGGCCCGCGTTGATGTGGGGTTCGGGGGCGGTGATGCCACCGTGACTCAGCCAGGCCAAACTGTGTTGGTTGTGGAAGGCGTCGCCGATGTCCATTGCCCGGTCCAGAATCACTTTGTAGCGTAACCCGGTGCCGGTATTGATCCAGGCGATGCGCGTTCCCCGACCCGCGCCGTTGTCTAACACCGATGTTTCAATACCGCCAAGCTGGGCCGGGTTACTTACTTTATCTGTCCAATTTTTTGAGATCACAACGTCTTGATCATCAGGTTTCTATACTGTACTTTCATGGGTGGGCCAACGTGAACCTGCACACCCAGTAAACCCTTCGATTTGCCGTTGACGGTATCTTCGTCCGTGACCTCACTCATCAGCACATCGTTGACATAATGCTGTAGTTTATTGCCTTTCGCTACCAACCGAAACGAATTCCAGTCTTCGGATTTAATCAGCGTTTTTAAGGAGTCTTTCGTCCCTACCGATCCCGTCACCGTTCGGCCCTGCCAGGCATTATTCTTAACATTTGTCCGAATTCCCTCCGGGGTAGCCGGGCCATTGTAAGCGGTGATGGTCGTTTTGTCGCCCCTATAGGCCAACGTAGTGCGCTTACGTTCTTCGTAATTTGATCCGGTGTGCAGTCGTCGCCCGTCAATGTCGGCCTGATAACCGCGAAGGGCGAAGGGAACATCCGTCAATCGGTCGCTTCGATAGTTAATTCCAGAATTACCAGATTCGGTAACGTTGAATTCCCCTTTAAACTCAAAATCGGCTGGCTCACCCCCTTTCCAGATAATGAACGAATTGGTTTTCAACAGGGTCGTGGGCGTGATTTCTCCGACCAGATTCCCGTTTTCGACCCGCCAATAAACCGGATCGCCTTCCCATCCGTTGAGGGTTTTTCCATCGAATATGGAGACGAACCCTTTCTCTTTTTTGGCCTTAGGCTGGCTTACGCCTGAGGTTGCACAACCGGCTGTTATGAACAGGGTTAGGAGAAGAAGGGGGTATTTTAAAGAGGTTAGTTTTTGCATTAGGGAGATGGGTTTAGCTGTAATACTTATCAGGCAACGCCCGAATGAATGGCAGCCGGTCCGCCGGTGCGGGCCAACCGTCGGGGGTTACAAATCGGCCATCCCTACGGGATTTCGATATGACTGGGCAATCCCGCAGGGATGACCGATTTGTAGCGGTAGGTTTTAACCCACCGCTTTATTTCCCGCCACCACTCCCCGCTTTATAAACCGGGTTGTCCGACTTTCCACCTGACTTCAAATAGGCCATCAGGTCGCGGAGTTCGTTGGGGTTCAAGCTGTTAATTAGGCCCGGCAGCATGATTGAAACGGTCGAATATTTTTTCGAGGCAACGGTTGATTTCGCGACTTTACGAACCTGATCGGCAGAAAATGGATTCTGCGAAATTGTGTAGCTTGTTTTATCCTCATTCACAATCCGACCTAACACCGACTGTCCGTTTTTGAGGGTAAAAATGGTTGAAGCGTATTGGTCAGACACCGCTTTATCGGGCATCAAAATAGCTTCGAGCATGTCTTTGCTCGAGAAGCGGGTGCCAAGCTGCGTCAGGTCGGGGCCAATATCTCCGCCTTCGCCCTGCATCGAGTGGCAACGGTTACAGAGAATGGCTCCGTAAATTTGCTTGCCCTGTTCGTAGTTCAGGGCTGACCGGCCAGTGTCAACCACGGCAAGGGCGTTCTCTACTTTCCAGGATCTTCCGGGGCCTTTAGGCGTAAAATCCGTGACAATGTCGTTGCCCGATTTTGTTACTAAATCTGCCCCCGACAGTTTGTTGTAGGTCTCGAATTGCTCCTTCGGAACGTGGGCCAAAGCCAGTTTTCGGGCTTTGTCAATGAAACCGATGTAGCTGCGGCCGCCCTGATAATTAAAAGCATTAGCAAACCATTTGAAATACGTATCGCGTTGAGCCGGCGTCCAGCCGGTTTTCGCACTGCTCAACATCGTGGCATAATACGTCTGCTGGGCGGGGGGCAGTTTTTCGAGCATCCTGGCAATGTCGAGGCCATATTGTGGGTTCCGCAAGATCAGGTCGCTTGAGGCCGTAACGGTTTCCCCACCAACGGCCCCCTGTCCACCTTCATTTTTGAGAGCCAGCAGTGTCAACGTTTTGTCAATTGTGCCGGGTGCTTCCATCGACACTAACAATCGGCTGTAGAAGCGGTTAAGATCGGCGGTTTTGGCCGGATAACGTGGACTCAGCATTGCAATGACAGCCTCGCGGCCGGGGCCTTCGGGAAGGCCCATTCGTGTTGACACTAATTCGATAGCCCGCAATACGGCAAGTTCCTGCTCCTCGTTCATGCCGTTCATCTTTATGCCCGTCAATGCTTTCAACATCTGGGGTTTCAGCGATTTATCGCCGTGATGAGCCAAGGCGAACATGGCTTGGGGAAGTCGCACGGGGTCGGTTTCGGCGAGGGCACGGGCCTGCCATTGGCTCACGGGCTGATGCTCTACGGCAATTCGGGCGGCATAGCGCACAAACCGATCCGGGTGGTTCAGGTGGGGCCAGGCAGCATCGACTGCTGCCGGGTTCGCTCCTGTATGATATTGTTCTAACTGAGTGCGGAGTTTGTGTTCCGGTGTAATCACCGGAGCCGTTTTCGATAGAGCTGTTGACTCCGAGCCACCATACGTAACGCGGTATAGATCAGATTCCAACCGACGGCCACCCGTCAGAAAATACATCGACCCATCGGGACCAACTACGCCATCGGTGAGGGGTAGGGGAGACCCCGAAATGAATTCTTCGGCGGTTGCTTTGTAGGAGGCTCCCTGCGGTTGCAGATGCACGGCATACATAATGCCGAAACTCCAGTCGAAGGCATAAATCGCTTTCTGGTATTTTTGCGGGAACCGGGCGTTCAGGGCGTTGAAAACTCCCGTGGGAGATCCCTGACCCATATTCAGCACGGCAGGCAAACAGTCGGCGTAGGCGGGCGACCAGTTAGAGGCCGCCGTGCGCCAACCGAATTCGGCTCCGCTCGTCACGTGGCAAATACGGGTGGGCTTGTACCAGGGAAGTCCAAAATCCCACTCCATGTCGGAGTCATAACCAAAAATATCGCCCGCATCGTTAAACGCAAAATCAAAAGTGTTGCGGAAACCCGCGCCCATCAACTCCCATTTTTTTCCTTCTGGATCGAGTTTGGCCAACCAGCCGCCCGGTGCCATGCGGTCTGTGGCGTGGCCGCGCGGGTCTTTAATGGCCGGGAACAGGTTATCTTCCTGCCAAACCCGTGGCAACCGATACGCATCTTATTCAGGTACGTCGGTGAAGTTGCGCGACTTTACATAGAGCGACTGTTTATCAGGAGACAACACGATGCTGTGTGGGCCGTGTTCGCCTTCGCCTTTCAGTTGTTTAATCAGCGTGATCTTTTCATACTGATCGTCGCCGTTCATGTCCTGTAGGCGATAGAGGCCGCTGGTTTTTTCAAACTCCTTGTTGCCCCGGTGATTCACCATCACATACAGGCTATTGAAGGCATAGAGAAGTCCCTGAGCGTAGCCCATGCCCACTCTTTGAGCCGTGTCGCCGGGGGCGGGAGCGGGGCCAACCATCAGTTTTTCGATTTTCGGGGCCGAGCCGGAGCCAACGGGTGGCATCTCCAGGCGGTACAAAAACCCATACTGATCGGAGGTAATCATGCGACCTTTGTCGTCAAACGTCATCGACACCCACGATCCCTGTTTGTTGTCGGACGGGCTGTAGAGGTGTTCGGCTTTGAAGCCCGACAGGAGCTTCAATTTTTCGGTCTTGGATGGGTCGACGAGTGGTCGGTTCGTGGCAGCTTCCTGCATGGTAATCCAGGAAGCACCAACCAAAACAAGCCCGGTCACGAGAGCAGCGAGCTTTATGGTATTGAGTTGAGAGAACATAGAGTGTTGGCGTAACGAAAAAAGTCAATACGATGGTCAAATATTACCGAAAAGGACTCTTCCGCTTTCCTATACCTACCTATCGACTCTATTGGGGTGTTTTAGAATCTAAGCTGCGGGAATTGGATCTGTACAATAGAACACCGCTGGAAAGCCAGCCCTGTCCGTTGTACAGATCCATTTTACTTAAAAATGCGGAGTCAACGCAGACTCTTCTGCCGGCAATGGGTAATAGATGTCCAGATTGGTGAAGGCATTGGGTGGCGGCACAGCCCCGGCCGGGAAATAATGGGCCTGGGGGTTAGCCTTGACCCGGTTGCCATGAGCCGTAATTATTGCGTTCACCCGTCCTGTACGCACCAGATCGAACCACCGTTTATTCTCAAACGCCAGCTCCACGCGCCGTTCCTGATAGATGGCTGTTCGCAGAGTCGCCTGTGACGTAGCGGTGATAGCGGGCAAACCGACCCGCGCCCGCACCTGGTTCAGAAGCGGAATGGCGTCACCGGTTTTGCCCTGCTCCATGAGGCTCTCGGCCAGAAACAGTAACACCTCAGCGTAGCGATAGACCGGCCAGTTTTGTCCCGGGTTCTGGTGCTGTGCGTGGGGGCGGGCGTATTTTTTGATGTATGGATACCGCTTATTGTCGCGCAGACTTTGGCTTAGTGTCACATAACCGATTGAAATGTCCAGCCGCCGGTCGCCGGGTTCGTAGGCCGCAATCATATCCGGCGTTGGAATGTTGTTGTTCTCGCCCGACAGTGGTTGCGGGTTCACCGTACCCGTAATTGGGGACAACTCAGCCGCTGTGATGGGCGTTGGCACAAACTGGTAAATTTGGTTGCCGTTGAGACCGGCGGCTCCTTCGA
Source organism: Rudanella sp. (assembly GCA_026785985.1). Lineage (GTDB taxonomy): Bacteria > Bacteroidota > Bacteroidia > Cytophagales > Spirosomataceae > Rudanella. The sequence continues at coordinate 10,346 of JAJAYX010000446.1, forward strand.
GGTACTGCACCTCAAAGACCGATTCAGCGTTGTTTTTGTTGGCACCTGTAAACGTGAAGGCATCGTTATAGTCGGGCAAGAGCCGATACGTATCGTTGGTCACTATGTCGCGCAGCAGGGTTTCGGCATCGGTCCATTTCTTCTGAAACATATACACGTCGGCAAGCAGCATCTTCGCGGCTCCCGATGTAGCGCGTCCCGCTTCCTGGGTGGCTTTGTTGGGCAGCAGTTTAGCGGCTTCCGATACGTCTTTGATGATCTGAGCATAGACTTGATCGACCGTTGACAGCGGCAAGGCTGCATCTTCGCGGCCCGTTACCGGAACCAGGTGCAGCGGCACTTTTCCGAAATACCGAACCAACTCAAAGTAACCAAACGCCCGCAGAAACAGAGCCTGCCCCTTGAGGTTATTTTTCGGGGCCGCGTCGAACTGCGCGTTGTCGATCAGTGCCAAGATCTGATTCGTGCGGGCAATAATCTGGTAGTCTAACCGGAACTGTTGCAGGACGTTGTTGTTGGCCGTAACGCCGTTGGCAGCCGGCACGGCAAAGTCAGCGATGTTCTGGGTGTTGTCAACGGCCCCAAACAGAACATTACGGGCGTAGTACGTATTGTCGGAGTGCATTTCCCCTAACACCCAGGCCCGCTGATTGTAAATAGGGCGTAGTGGCACGTAGGCCGCACTGACAGCCTGCTGAAAATCGGCCTGTGTCGTAAAGAATGTAGCTGAGCTAAGGGCCGTTTCGGGAACAACGGTCAGGAAATCTTTTTCGCAACCAGTCAGCGAGAGAGCCAGAAGGCAGGTAGTTATAAGTTTGAGTTTCATCAGAGCCGATAGGTTAAAAGTTGAAGTTAACACCGAGGGTATAGGTGCGCGGAACTGGGTAGTTCGACAGGTCAACCCCCGGACTCAGGTTGCCGCCATCGCCCTGACCATTACCCTGTGCGCTGGTTTCGGGGTTTGGCCCGCCCCAGTACTTTGTGAAGACATACGCCTGTTGTACCGACGCATAGATCCGAGCCGACTTAAAGAATCGCTTCACGTCGCCGAAGCTATAACCCAGTGTGATGTTGCGGATGGTGAAATAAGACGCATCGGCAACAAAGTGGCTGCTGGGCCAGTCGCGCTCGATACCCGTGAAGTTGCCCCCGCCATTGGTTACACCGTACATACCCGCGCCCGGCGAAATCACCCGGCCATCAGGAGCCACCCGAAAGCGGTCTTTCACGCCCTCCACCATATTAAACACGCCGTCGAGGTTGGCTGTGCTGTACAGGTGACGCACCCACAACTGATTGCCATGCGAGCCGGAACCTACCACCGAGAAGTCCCAATTGCCGTAGCTTAGGTTGTTCGTAATGCCATAAACAAACTTCGGAAAGGGGTTGCCGATAATGGCGCGGTCGTCGCGGTCACCCCCGAAGGTAACCACGCCATCGCCATTCACATCGCGGAGCTTGATCGTACCCACCGCCGAGCGGCCCGGAATAATGGGCGAATTTTTCAACTCATCAGCATTCATGTAGAAGCCGTCTTTGACCATTCCGTAGAACTGCCCGAACGGTTGCCCTACCTGTGTGATGTGGAAGCTGCCATAAACCCGGTCGATGCCCGGTGCGAGCGACACTACCTGATTGCGGTTAAACGAGATGTTGGCGTTGGTAGTCCATTTCAGTTTGCCGGTGGTGTTGAGGCTGTTAACAGAAAACTCGTGTCCCCAGAACTTAATCTCACCGATGTTGTCGTTGAAGCTGCCAAAACCGGCTTCCTGCGGAATTTGCACGGCATAGAGCAAGTTGGTAGTCCGTTTGGTAAAGAAGTCGTAAGTGAACTGAATCCGGTCGTTGAGCAGGCCCAGATCAAGGCCTATATCTAACTGATTGGTGGTTTCCCAACCCAGATTTGGGTTGGCCAATGACGTAACCACCGCGCCCGTAGCCACCGTGTTGCCAAAAGCAGCGTTGACGGTATTGTTCACTAAGGCATATTGGGTGTAGTCACCGATGTTGTTGTTACCGATGATGCCGTAGCTGGCCCGCAGTTTGGCGAACGAGACAGCAGGTATCGACTTCATGAAGTTTTCGTCAGACACCACCCAGCCTGCCGAAACCGAAGGGAACGTACCCCAGCGGTTATTGACCCCGAACCGGCTCGACCCATCGGTACGAATGGCCGCTGTGAATAGGTACTTGCCTTTGTAGTTGTACGTCAACCGCGACAGATATGAAGTCAGTGCCCACTCGTTCACACCATTAATTGTGCCCCCCCGGTTAATATTCAATGCGGCCTGAATAGTTGGTAGCCGGTCGTCGGCATACGTA
>JAJAYX010000447.1 GCA_026785985.1 Rudanella sp.
CTGTTCACCAAACCACTACTTTAGCACAATCGAGTGATTCAGAAACCTTGTCAAACCGAAAGGATCGGTTGAATATCCCGGAAAAATTTTCCACAAAAAAGCCGCGCTCAGATAATACTGGCACGGCTTTTCATCAATGAGATAGATTCAGGGCTCGTTAAAGAACGAATCCTTGCAGTTTGAGACGGGCAGACAGCTATACGCAGTACGCCCAGCCTGTTACTCACTTGCTCAACTTAGTCATACAACTCTTGCTAAAAAAGAGTTGTAAAAAAGGTTGCAGTTGCGTATACCCACAGAAATCAGTACGAAGCCAGTGAAGTCATTACATTACTTCCTTATCTGAGTATTTGCCGAGTGGCTGATTACCAAAGTACGGAATCGCCCTCAGCTTTAGGCCGCACAACCGGCCCAACTAATCAAGTACGCAATCTACTCAATCAGCACCGTAATTCCTTCACGGGCAGCCTTATATTTGATCTTTTCGATTAATCCATGGTAAGACCAGCTTCGCAGTACAAACTCCCTGTCTGTCTCGCTTTCTTCGTTGACTTTGTTCTGTTTTGCTGTCGACTCCATTAGCACGAGCTTAGCCGCATTCTGTTTGATACACCAGTTTATCAGACGAATACTGTACGTGTGTAGTTGAGTATTCACGTAATTTTTCTCCACATCCCTGAAACGCGTCTGAGCCTTGAGTTTTTTGGCCCGACCTCTACCCCCTGCTGCGTCTCGAAGTGCCGGTTTAAGCCGCTGAACGGCTTGCCTGATACTGAGTCGTTTATGCAAAAATGCCTGCTTATCACCAATGTTAATCACCTCTTCACCAAAGCGGGCTTTCAGGGGAGCATCAACGCTTAGTTCAGCATATACAGTACGGTCGTCGCGGAGGTTCCGGCTCTGGATGGGTATTCTGACCGTTGCCAGCCAGTACATTTTTCGCCCCTTAAACTGAAGTTTTGATTGGCAAAGGGTGTACTCTCCCGAAACAGCACGATCAATAATCAGCCGATTGCCGGAGTGATCGCGTCCAAAATTGGTTTGCAACGGTACATTATGTAGCCGTAAGCAGTAGTTACGGGTTTCCTCAACCCACTCGATTTTACGAAGCCATTCGATTGCCGAAGCAGGAAAGGGGTTACTGTCTCCATAGGAGCGAAGGGATATTTTACCGCTCAATAGCTTAGGCTTGTCGGCTACGTAATTGGCCCGTACATCCTGAGCTAAACAGGCCAGAATATCAGCAGGAACATCCCCTTTGAACTTAGCAGACAACAGGCGGTAAGCCGTATTCTGGTACGAAGTGGAGAGAATTCCATCCGGGTCTTTCGCCCGATCAGCCAGTTTTGTCAGTATGTCAGGCTGTAAAATTTTGCTCAACGCCTGCTGCTGATCCAGCGCGTATAAAGACGACGCAATTAGATTAGCTCCTGCCCGGCAAGCCTCTTGCCATTTGCGGAGCGTCTGGTAGTACGCGTTGCGCTGGTCGGAATCGTCTTCGTTTACGAAAACTTCAATCCGCCGGGTAATTACCGTTTGTTTTATCAGCATAAAGGCGAGGCCACATTAGTAGGTTCGGGTCGTTCAAAAAAGCCCTAAAAAAAGATTACCCGTTCCCAGTGGGGTACGGGCAATCTGACTATATCCACACCATTTAATTCTGTTCCTAAATATACTGAATTTTTGGATTGAGGCCAACCATTCCCCACTTTTTTTAGAGATTGTTGATTATCCGGTATCAACAGACGCTGGATCGGTAAAGATGACTGGTAATCAGAGCAATGTAGCGTTCAGCAAGGGTTGCTGAAGCAGTAGCGGATATAGGGACGAGGTAAAGGCCCCTGGTAAAGCCTCCAGATCAGCGGGACGATGCAGATCGCTCGCGATGAAATCAATGGTTTTAGCTTTTAGAAGTTGTTGCGCCATGTGCTGAGTAGACCGCCCGTAGCGGCCCGTAACGGAGAGCAGGTTGAGTTGGAACAAACACCCTTTTTCATGTAAATCCAGCAACTTGTCAAGCTCATCGTGGTAAAACCGATACCGTTCCGGGTGAGCCAGCACCGGGGTGTAGCCTTTCTGTTGCAGGGTGAACAAATACTGTTCCAGGTGATGCGGAGCCGATGCCCAGCCCATCTCGACCAGTACGTATTGCTCCGTGCCAAAACTAAGTATCTCCCGGTTCTGTAGCAGATCATAAAATTGCTCATCGAGCAGGTATTCGGCGGCTACAGAAAACGTAATGGGTAGGTTTTCGGCGGCAATGGCCTGCTCTACCGTTTCTGCCCCCAACAAAAGCTGGTCGCGTGTGTTTGGGTAATAGTCCTGACTGATGTGAGGGGTACTGATAACCCGGCGAATACCCCATTCGGCATATTGCCGCAGGCACTGCATCGTTTCCTCTACAGTAGTTACCCCGTCATCAACACCCGGCACAAAGTGGTTGTGCATATCGACTGCCCATAAGGCGGCCATGCGCGTAGATATCGGCTCGTCTGAAGGGTGCAGCCAGTGCGTAAGTTTTTCCCACATGGTAATTATGATGCGAATATACCATGTCTAACGGTACTATTTTCAGTATTTACGGGGCATTATCGGGCCGAACCCTCATTATTGAGCGGCATCTTTCGGCTCAATACCTATCTTTGACTGTTTGTTTCCGTCTCATCACACCTCCTTCCTTGCCCTGCCTGATGCGTTTAGTTTACCGCCTTAAACGATGCTTGTTTATAGCATCCCTTCTCCTTACTC
>JAJAYX010000448.1 GCA_026785985.1 Rudanella sp.
GCATCGGCCACGGTCATCATGCCCCCATCCAGAAACGTTTCGATGGTGTAGCCTTCCTGAGCAGGAACGTAAATATCGTCGCCCCGGATTTCGAGTTGAATGCCGAGCCGTTTGAACACGTCGGGGATAATGCCGAGTTCGGGCACCCGGCAATTTTTGATCGTGATTTCGGATTGCGTCATGGCTGCCAGGCCAATAAACGAACCAATCTCGATCATGTCGGGCAGCATCGTGTGTTCGCAGCCTTTCAGTTCCGAAACGCCCTCGATCGTGAGCAGGTTAGAACCAACGCCCGAAATTTTGGCTCCCATGCTGTTGAGCATCCGGCTCAGTTGTTGCAGGTACGGTTCGCAGGCCGCGTTGTAGATCGTGGTGATGCCTTCGGCCATCACAGCCGCCATCAGCACGTTGGCCGTTCCCGTCACCGATGCTTCGTCTAAAAGCATATAGGCACCCTTGAGGTGGTCGCCCTCGACGCGGTAAAAATCACCGTCGAAATGGAAGGTAGCGCCTAATTTCTCGAAGCCCAGGAAGTGGGTATCTAACCGCCGACGACCAATTTTATCGCCACCGGGCCGGGGGATCCGCCCCTTTTTGAAACGGGCGAGCATTGGTCCCAGCAACATCACCGACCCCCGCAGGGCCGATGCCTTGCGCTTGTAGGCATCGGTATCTAAGTGATCGAGGTTCACGCTGCTGGCCTGAAATCGGTACGACGACTCGCCAACCCGTGTTACCCAAACACCCAGATCGCCCAGCAGGTCGATGAGTTGGTTCACATCGCGGATGTTCGGAATGTTATGAATGGTGACGGGTTCGCTGGTCAGTAAAACCGCGCATAGAATCTGGAGAGCCTCGTTTTTGGCTCCCTGGGGCACTAATTCGCCTTTGAGCTGCCGCCCACCGGTGATTTTGAATGAGGACATATTTTGTCAAGATTTACCGTTTGCGCCGGTCGTTGTTGCGGGGGCCTGCCGGGCGGGAACCGCGTTCGGTTGGGCCGCTGTTGCCCCGAAAATCGTTGCGACCACCCGTGTTGCCATCGTTGTTGCGACCGCCAGGGCCGTTGGGCCGTCCGCCCGTATTGGGGCCATTGTTGCGCCCACCGAGGCCGGGGTTGTTCATGTTGCCACGATCGCCAGAACCCATATTTCCCCGTCCGCCGGGGCCATTGTTGGGGCCTCCTGTGTTGCGCTGATTGTTGCGGGGGCCACCCGAACGACCACCCTGCTGGAAATTACCGTAGCCCTGCCGGTTATTGTTGCCCCGTTGCGGCTGGTTAATGCGCTGGGGTTGTGTTGAATCGCCGGTGCGTTCGCGGGGGGTTGACTCCATGAGGCCTTCCTGTCGGATCAACGCGATGTCGTCGCTCAGTTTGCCGTTCGAGAGTTCGATAATGCTCTGATAAATCGTTTCGTCTTCTATCGACTCTTTGTTCCAGATGATATAGAATGACTTCATCAGGCGAAACAAATACGACACAAACTCCCGTTTTTCTTCGGGGTATTCCCCCGCAATGGCTTTGGCAATCAACAGGTCGATGTTGTGGCCAAAATGCTTGAAGCGGAGCCGATGCGTATTGTAAGGTACGGTTTGCGGTTGTTTGCCGAGGGCTTCTTCCGACGGGGGCGGATAGGGACTGTCAACATCGAGGGTAAAATCTGATATGATATACAGATCGTCCCAGAGTTTGTTGTAGTAATCCTGCCCATCTTTCATGTTCGGGTGGATCTGGCGCATCAATTCGACGAGGATGTGGGCGTAGCGTGTGCGTTGCTCCCGATCCTCAATGTTGACCATGTTGCCAACTAATTTTTGGATATTACTGCCGTATTCTTTCAATCTGGTGATTTGATTCGTATGAGTACCAACAAAAGTAAGCATTTTATGGCCCATTAGGGCTTGCTGAACATTTTTCAGCAGGAAAGCAATGGCTTAACCAATAGATTTATAGGCGTTTGTTTGATTCGTTCCGAGGAACATTTCGACATGATAAATAGTATCTGAGTCAGCAAAAATCAAGGTGTCTCCACCCGAAATGTGATACTCTTCGCGTTGAGACCGGGTTAATTGAGCTATATCAGGAAACTGATTTACAGGAACATAAATCAAACGACCATCTTCAAATTGAACGCCGAGGTAGCCTTCCCGGTCAAATATCAATTCGTCTATCACTGGTTTTGTTTCAATATATCCTCTTGGCGTACTCATTGCTGGATTGATTTAGTTTTTCTGCCGTTTCGAAAGTCGTCAATGATGGGGGTGATGGCCTTACTATTTGCCCGAAGAATTTTTTGACACTGGCTCAGTTCTCTAGCTGTCGGGTCGACATTTTCAAATACATCAACTGTGTCCAGCCAAATTTTTGCCGGATTACTTTTGCGGCTTTTCGTGTTCGATATGTGTACGTGTAAACGCTCTGAGAGATCGTAGCTGTACAAATGAAAGATGAGATGGCCCCAAACGGCCAGTTTTGGCATTGGTTAATTGGGTTAATTGCCTATAAAAGTAAGAACTTTACGGCGCAATTTGTTCAAACCGATCACTTCACGATGCGCTCTGTCCTGTTTACTCTATCAATAATTGGTTTTATGGCTATTTCAACCCCTTCCGAAGCCCAAACGCCCGCTCTCCCTCCGCCTTATTCCGATGCCGTCGATGCCGGGGGAATGCTCTATGTGTCGGGGCAGATTGGCCGCCTGAACGGGCAGTTGGTCACGGAATCATTTGCCGCCGAAGCGCATCAGGTCATGAAGAACGTGGGTGAGATTTTGCGCAAACGAATGCTGACCCACGACGACCTGGTGAGCGTGACGATTTATCTGAAAGACATGAAAAATTACGCGGCCATCAACGAGGTTTACAGAACCTATTTTCGGGGGAGCCGCCTGCCCGCCCGCGTCTGCATTGCCGTGGCCGATTTACCCATGAACGCCAACGTCGAAATTGCCGGCATCGCCCAAATGAAACGGGTGAAGTAAGACGTTGGATGGTGGATTTTGCATAGTAGACATTTTTTGAATGAACCTTCGCTCCCTGCGCCCCGAACTGGCTGATACTGTTCGACTTAGTTTTCCCATCGTGATTGCCCAATTGGGGGTGGTGCTCATGGGTGTTACCGATAATTTGTTTGTGGGCCGCTTGCTCGGTGTCGTGCCGCTGGGGGCTGCGGGCCTGGCCAACTCGCTGTCGTTTCTGGTGTCGAGCATTGGCATCGGGGGCCTGTCGGTGGTGTCGGCAATGGTGGCGCGGGCCAACGGGCAGGGCGACAAATCCGAAATCAATCGCCTTTTTCGGGCTTCGTTGCGGGTCGCTTTGCTCTTTAGCCTCGTGTTTGGCGGGATTTCGGCAGGGGTGGGCTGGTATTTTGAGTGGTTCGGCCAAACGCCCGAAGTCACGCAGATGGGCCGAGAATTCATGCTCATTCTGAGTGTTTCGACCTTACCCTTACTGATTTTTGTGGCTGCCCGGCAACTAGCCGACGGTCTCCGGCAACCCCGCGTGGCCATGACCATTACTATGTCGGCTCTGGCAATCAATGCCTTGTTCAATTATCTGCTTATTACGGGGGCGGGGCCATTTCCGCGCCTTGGCCTGAATGGGTCAGCTACGGCCACGTTGATTTCACGGATTTTTATGGCTGTGGCTATGCTGGCTTATGTCTATCGGTCGCGTTTGTTCCGGCCCGTTTTGCAGGCAGTTTATAACCAACTGCCCACCACGAATCAGATGCGCGATATTATGCGGTTGGGCTTGCCGGGGGGCTTAACATTTTTCTTCGAGATTGCTGCCTTTTCCATTGCCGCCGTTATGATTGGGTGGTTAGGAGCTACCCAATTGGGTGCGCACCAAATTGCCATCAACATGGCTTCAACTACGTATATGATTGCCACGGGAATCTCCACGGCCGGGGCCATTCGGGTGGGCAACGCTGTGGGCATGGGCGATGTGTTGCGGATTCGCCGGGCCGGAATTGCCGCTTTCTTGCTGGCTACGGGCTTCATGACCCTGTGCGCGCTGCTGTTTTTTACCGCCAACGATCTGCTGGTCAGTCTTTACATTCGCGACAACCCCGAAGTGGCTCAACTGGCGGCCTCGCTGGTGATTGTGGCCGGTTTTTTCCAGCTTTCCGATGGCATTCAGGTGGTGGGCATTGGCACGCTCCGGGGCCTGTCCGACGTGAACGTGCCGACCTGGATCACGCTGTTTGCCTACTGGGGAATGTCGTTGCCACTGGGGTATTGGCTGGCTTTCCCGCTGAAAATGGGCGCGACTGGTGTCTGGCTGGGGCTACTTATTGGCCTCACCGTGGCGGCCGTTTTGCTTACCTACCGCTTCTTTAAGTTAGCCAATCGCTACCGGGCTACGGCATCTGATTCAGCAACTGCTCCCGCGTCGGTTTTGCCGTAACGGCGTTACACAATCGGGCCGGCTGGATGATAAGGAAGCGACTTAGGCAGGCCGGGTTCGAACGACGTTCAGTTTTTTCATTAACTCCGCCCGGTTGTTTTCCGAAATATCAATGGGTTCCTGCTGAGTGGTCAAGTACAGTTGATTGCGTTCCACCCGCCCCAGGTGGTCAAGGTTAATGAGTATGGAGCGGGAAAGCCGGTAAAAATTAGGGGCCGAAAAGTAGGGAATCAATGCCCCCAAATTCATGGACAAAACGCGCGGCTTCGGGTCGCTTATCTGAAAAAGCTTGACGTAAGATCCGTCGGCCAGCAGATAAAGTACCTCCTGCGGTACAATTCGTTCGTACCCTTTCCCGATGGGCAGGTAAAGTATTTTGGGTTCTGGCGCGGAAACAACAGAGACTGACTGAACTATAAGCTGGTGCTGCTCATAGGCCAACTCAACCTGAATAACCAATTCGCGCCGACGAAACGGCTTGAGCATAAAGGCCGCCGGACGAGTCAGACGGGTTCGGCTCACGGTCTCCTCCTCCGAATTGGCGGTCAGGAAAATAACCGGCACGGGTTGCCGCAGCAACAGAGCCTCAACGGTGTCGATACCATCGGCAGAAGAGCCTTCCAGCCGTATATCCGCAATAATCAGGTCGGGCCATTGCTGCTTAACTGCCGCAATGGCTTCGGTGTAAGTCCGGGCAATAGCCAGAATGCGATGCCCTGCCTGTTGCAATGCCTGTTTAATGTCGGTTGCGGTTAGCAGATCGTCTTCGATAAGCAAAATCTGTAGTGAATCCATGTGGTTATAGTGTGAATGTCATGGAAAATCGGGTGCCGCTGTCGGTGCTGAACTGGCTAACACCATCAAGCTGGGCGACCTGAATAGCAATGAGTTGCATACCAAATCCGCCATCGGGTAGGGTGCTGCGGCCCGTGTACAAACCCGGCCCGTTGTCGGCAATACGGAGCGTTAGTTGCTGGCCTTTTTGATGACCTGCTACGGTCAGGCAAGGCGTGTCGTTGTCGGGGAAGGCGTATTTGCAGGCGTTCGTTACCAGTTCAGTCACGATCAACCCGATGGGAAGGGCCTGATCGGCCGTGATAGCGAGCGTGGGCAAGTCGTAGGTAGTGTTTACGTCGGCATACCCAAACATGTCGATGCCCATTGTGACGAGTTCCGGCACGAATACCGCCAGATTGAGGGTCATCAGCCGGTCACCATCGTACAACCGTCGGTGCAGCAGCGACATGGTTTCCACCCGAAGCTGGGTTTCTTCAACGGCCCGTTTGGCGGCCCGGTCGGTCAGGCGGTCCGACTGTAAATTGAGCAGACTCGATACCGCCTGTAGGTTGTTCTTAACGCGATGATTTTGTTCTTTCACCAGTTCGGCGTTCTGGCGACTGATGCGTTGGTTTTTACGGTTGAGCCGGTAAAACACCACGCTCGTGCCGGCGGCACCCACCAGCAGCACGGCAAACGCCAGCAGCAACACCTGTTGTACCCGATCTTTTTGGGTCTGCAAGGCCAGTTGGGTTTGCTGGTTGCGGAGTTGGGCTTCTTTCTTCTCCGTCTCGTATTCCATACTCAGGCGGCTGATGGCCCCATATTGGTCGGCTGCGAACTGGCTTTTTTCTAACTCCCGCAGGGTTTCGAGTTGCTGGTAAGCCAGTGGCCAGTTGCCAACGGCGCGGTAATAATCCAGGCTGGTCTGTTCAAGCATAAGCCTTGCGCCTATGGCACTGAGGTTTTGCTGTTTATAGGTCTGTTGGGCATAGATGAGGTATGGTTTGGCCAAATCGGGTTGGCCAAAACGTAGGTAGGCACTGGCCAGCAGCAAGGAAATATTGATTGTTTCAGCCAGTTTGTGCGTTTGGGTACACAGTGCCAGACTACGCTTGTAATACCCAATAGCGCGGGCATCGTTTCGGTCGGTCAGCAGCCCACCATAGACACTGGCAATATAGGCAATCTGCACTGTGTCGTGCAGTTGACGGGCCAATTGTTCCACTTTTTGGAAATACAGAAACGTGCTGTCAGCCTGCAGGGGTAGGGTCCGTTGTTGGGGCGTTTTGGTGGTTCCGTAAAGTTGCGCCAAAGCTGAATACCCCTGCATGATGGCTCTTGGTGAATGGATACGTTGGCCTACCTGCAACGCCTGCCGGGCATAACGGCTGGCGCTGGCCCATCGGTTCTGTGCCATTTCCATATCAAACAGGCGGTGATACACCTTAGCCAACTCGTCGGAGTCGCCCAACGCTTCCCGAATGCGAAGGGCTTTTACAAACCAGAATTGCGCCGTACGGTAATCGCCCGCCGTACTGTATGTTTTACCAAACAGATAGCAGGCCTCGGCTACGGTTGCTGAATCATTTTTGGGCAGGGCTTCGAGCAGGATTTTCCGGGCGTACCACAGTTTGTGGGGTTGCAGGGGCAGGTAAGTGGGCGTTTGCCCATGAGCAAACTTACTACAGACGAGCCAGAGGAAGGCAGTAAGCAGTAGCGAAGTGATAAGCCGGTGCATACAAGAAGGTGGGGTAGACGTCTTTTGGGTAACTTCGTTTATAGTGACTTGGTTCTCATACTCAACGTGTTCGTTAGAAAATTTCCGGGTTTCATCAAGCAAAAGCCTGTACACGCGAAGCCACCCTCCTCAGTCTGTTGGAAAATCACGAACGTTGGGTGGTTAACCATTCATATCCAATACACTTATTATGGTACGATCTCTACGCTGCCTGTGTGCTACCTTACTTCTGAGCCTGTTTGTTGCGAGTCCTTCAATCGCCCAGAAAACACCTGAAATAACCATTGAAAAAATTGCTGAAAAGTGCAAGGGACTTCCCCGCGATAAGCGCGTGGTGGTAAAAGTAGCCCGTTTCAACGTGTCGGCCCGGTCGGCGCAGGCCAATGCCACCTTCGGCGACGAACTCGCCACGATGAGAGGTCGGCTTCCGGGTGGTTTACCCCAACGTGAATGGCACGAGGTTTCAATTGAACACACGGGTAATACCGACGAACTGATCGACGTGTTGGGCAAGAACCCGGCCATAAAGTTTGAGGTGACCGCGCTGGAGGATGGCAAAGCAGGCATTACGCTTAACTGATTGATGGGTACAGGATAGAGGTTATCCGCGTGCCGTAGGTACGCCATGTTTGTAGCCATGGAGGATGATCAATGGTGCGTCGGCGTGCCGTTAGGTACGCCATGTTTGTAGATGCAAGGTCGCGATTACCCCCCGAACATTAACCGCGTAGCGGTCTAACAAAACGGGGCTAATCGAGCAAGGGTTTGAAAACGTATTGCGGGTCGTAGTCAACGCCGAATCGCTCTAAAAAGGCGATGTATTCTTCCGAGAAAGTGCGTTTTCGATGGTGTTCTTCTTGATTTTCAATGTATTGAACTACATCATCGAGTTGAGACCGGCTGTACGAAAAGGCCCCGTAGCCGGTTTGCCAGGCGAATTGGCCTGGCGTTAAGCGGTTCTCGTTGACCCATTTCGATGAATCGCCTTTGAGGTTTTTCATCAAGTCAGAGAGCGATTGGTTGGGGTTTAGGCCGATGAAAACGTGAACGTGGTCGGGCATACCGTTGATGGCGATGAGCTTGTGTCCCTGGTTCTGAACGATGCCGGTCATGTAGCGATACAGGTCGTTTCGCCAGGCCGATTGGATGAGACCGTGCCGGTGTTTAACGGCGAAAACGGTTTGAATGTAGAGTTGGGTATAGGTATTTGCCATTGGGGTTTTTTCGGCCAAGATAAAATGATTTGTGCAAAATAGGTCATCAAACAGACAACGTTTGTGGCCGCGTGGATGGATTGGTTCGACCGCGATGCGGTCGGTAGTGCGTGCCGTAGGTACGCCATGTTTGTAGAATGGGCCAGGCCCGCGTAGATGGATCGGTTTGACCGCTACGCGGTCAATGTTCGGGGGGTAATCGCGACCTTGCATCTAC
>JAJAYX010000449.1 GCA_026785985.1 Rudanella sp.
ATTTTGCGCCACGCAAGACCACGCCTTAGCCGTGCGTGATTTAATTAATCAGCTTTACGTGTCTAATAACAGCTTGAGTAAAGACCCAAATTATTGCGTGCGCGTAACGGCCGCAGATGGCGAGCGCGGTGAGCAATCTTTGCGCGATTTTCAAGACAACGAAAAAAACATCCCAACGATTCTCACCACTTCGCAAAAGCTTTCTACTGGCGTAGATGCGCGCAATGTGCGCAATATTGTGCTGATGCGCCCAGTGAACTCTATGATTGAGTTTAAGCAGATTATTGGACGTGGTACGCGGCTGTATGATGGCAAAGATTACTTTACGATTTATGATTTTGTAAAAGCCCATCACCACTTCAGTGACCCAGAGTGGGATGGCGAACCGATTGAGCTGGTGGAAAACTTAAGCAGTGAAAAAGCAGAAAAAGCGCTGCGTGAGCCAAGGGAGATGAAGCAAAATGAGGCCGAATACGAGACCAAGAAAAAAATCAAAGTAAAGCGGCACGTAACTTGCACCACTTGTGCAGGCAACGGTTCTAAGAACGGAACCGCCGTTCAAACCTGTACGACCTGTAATGGGTTGGGCCAAACCCGCAAAGTGGTAAATACCATGCTGGGCCAAATGATCTCGACCAGCACCTGCCAAACCTGCAACGGCGAAGGCAAAATTGTGACCGACCGCTGCGAAACCTGCTTCGGCGAAGGCCGGATTCTGGAAGAGGACGTAATTCCAATCAAAATTCCGGCTGGTGTTGCCGAAGGTATTCAATTGTCGGTGGGTGGCAAAGGCAATGTTCCTCCTCGTGGGGGCGTGGCCGGCGACCTGCTCATCGTAGTTGAAGAAGAAGAAGATGTCGACCTCAAACGCGATGGTCACAACGTAGTCTTCGACCTGCATATAACCTTCCCCGATGCGGCCCTCGGCACAAGTGTGGAGGTGCCCACCATCGACGGTCGCGCCCGCATCACACTTGAACCCGGCACCCAAAGCGGCAAAATCCTCCGACTCAAAGGCAAGGGTATCAAAGAGTTAAACGGATATGGGCGCGGTGATCAGCTCATTCACGTGAACGTATGGACTCCCCGAACATTATCGGCAGAAGAAAAAACAATTCTCGAAAAGTTAAGGAATTCACCCAATTTCCAGCCCAAGCCCAATAAAGGGGATAAAGGTTTTTTCGAGAAAATGAAAGATTTCTTTCACGGCTGACGATTATTATTTTGACATTCTGATGCTAGAAGTAATCTTAATCTAATCCAACACTCCAATTAGTCTGGCTTATAAGGTTACCTCTAGTACTGGAATGTCAGATACATCACACATCATTTAGCATAGAAAGTCATAGTTCTGAGCCGCTTTCTTACGCTTACGAGCTAAACCGTACAGGCGGTCATGTCATCTTCGGAGAGTTGCGTCTCAACACCCTCCGGGATGGCTTTTATCTCATTGGTTTTTGGGGCAATCTATCCTTGAGCCAAACACATCTGTTTGCCTTCGGCCCATACGCTAACTACCGCGCGGGTGGCCCCGCTGAACGTTAACCTGTTTTTCGTCGGCTTGACGAGTTCCCCGAAGCTATTTGCCATCAGTACTCAGGTGTTTGCCCGTCAATGAATTGCTATCGACCTCTTAGCTAAATGTTGGCTGCTTGCTGGTAATGGCGACAAACTGATACTGGTTAGGCTGCTTTGTGGCTGACTCCAGAGCGGAGGTTGATACGTCTCCGTTGGCATACACCTGATTCGTATTCAGCAACAAATCACAACGCAGTTTCTTGGGAGCAGGTAACGACTGGCCTTGTGCCAAGTACACCAAACACGCGAACACGAAAAGAAAGTAGTTTCTGAGCCTGGCTAACGGAACAATTGGATGGTTACGCTACGTGTAAATCTGCGGCTTTGGTGCTCCTTCCCTTTCGTATTTTTCATAAATGTTCTGATAGAAATCGGGAAAGGACTAAAAGCTTAATTTATTAGTTGGGAATCTCTGCAACTGGTTGGGAGACCGTGTTCGTTTTACCTGTAAACCTGAAAAATGAATAGCTACAAAAGCTGCTTAGCCCCGTCAGCAAATGCCAGACTGAATGACCCTGCACCAGAGAATGCGGATTACAGCCAAATTTCTGTACATCCAGGGTACGTATTTTCACGGCCACGACCATCAGAACAAGACTTAAAACGGCCACCCACCCTGATCGTTGTTTTCTGAACTGGAAATAATTGACTGTGACACACACCGTCAACAGCAGAATTAAAGAAGGCAATAAAATTCCACTTGGAATCAATAAGGCAATCTTTAAGAACAGCACAATCAGGATTAACAGAGCGATTGCCCAACGCAACTTCACCTGCTCGTTAAAATTGATTTTGTGCAGCACATGATACAGTGCAATGCTGACTAGAACGAGCGTAATTCCATAGGTGCCATTCATATCGACCCGTTGGCCGATATAGGTGAGCGATGCGTGAAAAAAGGCGCTCCCGAAACTCAAGTAAATAAAACAGATACCCATTAAAGCCGACAGAAGCGGAAACTGCTCTAATCGATTCCCATTTTTTAGGCCCTGATTTTTATAATCCAGTAGTGAAATTTGCAGAACCAGCACACCCAGGAAAAAATAGACCAGGTTTGAATATGTGTTCATCGGCTGATGAAAGAAGCGGTCTGTATGGTTAAACTCACAATACTCAACCGTCAGCGCTGATTTGCTCACTGTCATACCAGCCCACACATCTCCCTTGAAAATAGTGTTTAAGCAAAGCCAAAAAACGAACATGCCTGCTGTGACGTAGAAGGCACGAAGCAGGAGTTTGGAAAAACCGGGTAGGGTCACAAAAAGGGGCATTATTGGTTAGGCAGAAAGAACGAGCCACATCCCATGGAATCACGTTCTCATTCATCAGCTCGAATATTCAGTGTCAGTCATTTGTTAATTGTCAGGTATTTAGTAAAACTTTTTATAGTCTAGGCAAATTTATTTTACTTTGACGATAAATCCGCAGTAAACTTACAAACCACTAAACATCAAACCGCTTTAGATTGAATGAAGAAAATTATTCTCATGGGCCTATTGGCCCTTGTTTCCCTTTTAACTCATGCTCAGACTGATACTACGAAGTCGGCTACTGCTGATGATAATTTTGAAGAATTTGGCGATGCCGACGACAATAAGAGTAGAACATACTGCACACAAAAAGTAAGTTATTTGTCGCCGACCAAACTCATTTCAATAGGATACGAGGGCCAGTTGCCTTTCCATATTTCATCTATCGGTACGCACGGCTTACCCCAAGTAATCAGTACCGCAGAAACCCATGTAAACACTTTTGGTGGGTTACGATTGGCGGTGAACACGCCTGTTATTTCAAGGTCGAGCTTTATCTTGAACTTAGGTCTTACTTATTGGAACACCCGTGCATCTTTAGGAAACCCTGAACGTTCTACGAATTTTAGTAGTATTAATCCACTCAATAGTACAGGAATCAACGCTACTGTTTTTAAGCCTTTCGATAACAAGCATTTTCTTATTGTTCAGGCCAGTGCCGACTTTAATGGCAACTACAGTAGCCTAGACGCAATTAATAACAAAGCCTTAACCTACAGCGGAACGGCTATTTATGGTTGGAAAAAGAACGATAACTTTATGTGGGGACTGGGACTGACACGTACTTACCGCGCAGGACAGGTGCTTCATATTCCAGTCGTACTTTATAACCGTACTTTCAACCAGAAATGGGGTGTCGAGGCCATTGTACCTGCCAAGGTCAATGTAAGACGTAATTTTAGCCCCAGTTCTTATTTGATGTTCGGTTATGAAATAGAGGGAAATACGTATTTTCTAAAGAACTCCACTGGCAGCGACCTGTACTTACGTCGTGGTGAACTGAAGCCCCGTATAACTTTCGAACAAAAACTAACCGGATTTATTTGGCTTTCAGTACAAGGAGGCTTACGTTATAACTGGCGGTTCGATGCTTTCAACACGCAAAATCCGGTGAAAGATCAGAAGCCATTGTTTGAAAATACGCTTGGGAATCCATTGTATTTTAATGTAAGCATCAACCTGGTAAGTCCCTAACAAAAAATGAGTCGGCCTGTGGTACGATCAGACCGACTCATTTTTTTGATTCTATTTTGGCTTCTATCCCTTCTTCACTTGCCGTTTCCAAACGTCGGTACGGCCAAAAAGCGATACTCCGATGAAGCCACGAACCTCCAGGG
>JAJAYX010000450.1 GCA_026785985.1 Rudanella sp.
GTGGTAAAACGAGCCAAAGTACCAGTTATCATCCTCAATTTACAGCCCGAAGCGGCCATTGATTACCAGTTTTTTAATAACCTCAACGACCGAACCCGCATGACGGGCGAGTGGCTGGCGTACTGCTCGGCCTGCCCCGTACCCGAAATTGCCAATGTTTTCAAACGGTCTAACATCCCTTTTTATCAAATAACTGGCACGCTACACAACGACCCCGAAGCTTGGGACGAGGCGAAAGATTGGATAGATGCCGCCCACGTTGCCAACGTCATGTACCACAACCGATTGGGCGTAATGGGCAATTATTACGGAGGAATGATGGACATTTACTCCAATCTTACCCTGCAATGTGCCACTTTTGGCGGTCATATTGAAGTGATTGAAGTAGATGAACTATCGGACATTCGCAAAACTGTTTTAGAAACAGAAATTTTACAAAAAAGGGCCGAGTTTGATGCCGTTTTTGAAATTCAGGTCGACTGCTCAGAACAAGAACTCAACCGAGCTGCACAAACGGCAGTAGCGTTAGATAAATTAACGGAAAAACACCAATTAGGTTCATTGGCGTATTTCCACAAAGGCACTGGCAATGCCAATGAGAACACAATCAGTTCAATAATTCTGGGTACTTCGTTGCTAACCGCCAAAAATATACCCGTGGCGGGTGAGTATGAAATAAAAAATGCCCAAGCCATGAAAATATTAGACAGTTTTGGCATAGGTGGCTCATTTACAGAATACTATGCAATGGACTTTGAGGCCAACGTAGTTTTGATGGGACACGACGGCCCTGGACACATTGCTATTGCCGAAGGAAAAACCAAGGTAAAGCCGCTGCAAGTGTATCATGGCAAAGTAGGTAGTGGACTTTCGGTAGAGATGTCGGTGAGAATCGGGGCAGTAACGTTACTGTCGGTGATTGAAACCTACGACGGAAAAATACAATTATTGGTAGCCGAAGGCGAGTCGGTGGCTGGCACGATTTTAGAAATTGGAAATACCAATAGCCGCTATAAGTTTCCGATTGGCGCACGGAGTTTTATGAACGATTGGAACAGCCACGGCCCCGCGCACCACTGCGCCGTGGGAGTGGGGCATATTGCCAACAAAATCAAAAAATTGGGTTTATTGCTTGGTATTGAAGTAATTGTGGTTTGTTGAGCTACATAATAAATTCGTTGGCTCGAATACGGTTTATCATGACAAACAAATTAACGTGAATTAAGCCAATGCACTATCGAAATTAACGCTAATTTGGACAGTGCAACCTAAAACAGTGGTTCTTCTCCTATTTGTACAGTATGCGTGGCACGGCTAAACCGAGAAGCCTCCTTAACAACTAACTTGCCAAAGCCGTGCCACGGTTCTGACTAAAAACAGTTAAATATACTTTAAATTTCTGTATCAATTATGCGTAAGATATTACTAATTGGACTATTAATGTTTTGCTTTTTGTTGCAGACGAAAGCCCAAAAACACACCCAACTTTCGCCCGCTGAGTTCAAGAATCCATCGCAAAAGTACGGCATTAGGTGCTGGTGGTGGTGGCTCAATGGTAACGTTACCAAAGAGGCTATTACCCGAGACTTGGTAGAAATGAAAGCCAAAGGATTTAGTGGGGCGTGTATTTTTGATGCGGGCGGCCACAACCAACGCGGCAACGGCGATATTCCCGAAGGTCCGATGTTTGGCTCACCCGCTTGGCGTGAGTTATACCTGCACGCCATCAACGAAGCCGAACGTTTGGGCTTGGTTATGTCGTTGAGCATTCAGTCGGGCTGGAATTTGGGGGGGCCAGACATTACCCCCGCCGAGGCCGCCAAGCAAGTAGTGTTTTCGGAAACCAAACTAACGGGTGGCAATAAAATTGAAAAAATACTACCTCAACCAAAAGGCTTTGACGGTTTTTATCAAGATATTGTTGTACTGGCCATTCCAACCAAGACGTTTGCCAATCGTCTGCCCATCAGAGATTTTGAAAACAAAGCCGCCACCCGCGAAGTAGGCTGGTCGGTGCCCGAAACGCGCCCACTTCTGACCGACGTTGCGGCCACCGACGGCGAAGAAGATGCCTCGGTAGCCCAAGTTTTGAATGTGTCTAAGTTTGTAAAAAATGGCGTTTTGAACTGGGACGTTCCCGCTGGCGACTGGACGGTAATCCGTTTTGGGTATTCGCCAACGGGCAGAGATGTTTCGACGGCCAGTGGCAAATGGCAAGGTTTGGTGATTGATTACACGAGCGAAAAACATTTTAATCGCTATTGGGACAGCAACATTGAGCCTTTGCTCAAAATGATTGGCAGCCAGGCGGGTAAAACGCTCAAATACTTACAAACCGACAGTTTTGAGGCGGGTGGAATGAACTGGTCAGACAATTTTGAGGCCGAATTTAAGAAACGCCGTGGCTACGACCCGATGCCGTATTTACCCGTTTTAGCGTCTAAAATCATCGAAAACCGCGAAAGCAGCAATCGTTTTTTAACCGATTTACGCAAAACATTAAGTGACTGCATCGCTGATAATCATTACCGAGTGTTTGCCGAACGGGCTGAAAAATACGGTATGGGAATCCAGCCGGAATCGGCTGGGCCACACGCTGGGCCGTTTGATGGCCTAAAAAACTATGGCCATTCCGAAATAATGATGTCCGAATTTTGGTCGCTGTCGCCACATCGTTCAGCAGATATTGACCGTTTTTTTGTGAAGCAAGCAGCCTCTGCCGCCAAGATTTTTAACAAAAAACTCGTTGGTGCTGAGTCGTTTACAACCATTGGACCACATTGGAACGATGTACTCTGGGCGCAGAGTAAACCAGCTGTAGATCACGAGTTTTGTGCGGGCTTAAACTTGGTTTATTTGCACACGTTCACGTGTTCGCCCAAAGAAATGGGACTTCCTGGCCAGGAATATTTTGCGGGTACGCACTTTAACCCAAATGTAACTTGGTGGAACTATTCGACGGCATTTATTACTTACCTCAAACGTTGCCAATATTTGTTGCAACAAGGCCGCTCGGTAGCTGATGTTTTGTATTACTACGGCGACCACGTTCCCAACATTGGCCGCTACAAAGCCGACGACCCCGCCAAAGCCTTGCCCGACTACGACTATGACCTAATTAACGAGGACAAACTATTGGAATTGACCGTGAAAGATGGAAAAATATACCTACCCCACGGGGTGTTTTATCAGGTTTTGGCGTTGCCCAATCACAAAGTACTGTCGCTGAAAGCATTGCGAAAAGTAAAGGAATTGGTAGAAAATGGCGCAACCATTATTGGCGAAAAACCATTGACCACTGCCAGCTTGGAAGGTGGAGCAAATGCTGAAAAAGAGCGACAAGAAATTACAAACAAAGTTTGGGACAAAATAAAGCCGATTTCAGCCCAGGAAGCGTTAAAAAACAAAGGCATATTGCCCGACTGCCAGTTTATTAACCAACCAAAAGACAAGATATTTGACTACATACATCGGAAAGTCGAAAACATTGATTTGTATTTTATCAGCAGTCAAAACAAAGAATCAACAACTCAAACGGTGTCATTCAGAATAACTAATAGGCTACCTGAGTTGTGGAATCCTGTAACGGGCGAAGTGAAGATGCCGCAACATTATTACCAAGAAAATGGCCGACTTTTTGTAGAGTTAGCGTTTAATCCCAATGGGTCGGTTTTTGTTATATTTGAACATTACCCATCAAAACCAATGCTCACCAAAGCTAAATTGAGCAACAAACGGAACAATAACACAGTCACAACCGAGATAAATAGACCTTGGACGGTAGCTTTTGACCCTAAATGGGGAGGTAAAACCATCAAAATGGACTCGCTCGTTAGCTGGACAGACTACGCCGATGAGAACATTAAATATTACTCGGGCGTGGCCATTTATTCAACAACTTTTGATGGCGAAGGGGGGCAAAATCTGACCAACGTTTCGATTGACCTTGGCATCGTTAAAGACGTTGGAATTGCCAAAGTGAAGCTAAATGGCAAAGATTTGGGCATTTTATGGTGTCCGCCATACCAAGTTTCGGTGGCTGGCCTGTTGAAACCCAAAGGCAATGTTTTGGAGGTTGAGGTCGTAAATTCGTGGCGCAATCGTTTGATTGGAGACCGCGAAAAGCCTCAAAACGAGCGATTTACCAAAACAAATATTACCGTAAAACCCGATTGGAAATTAGAACAGTCGGGGCTGCTGGGGCCAGTGCGGTTGGTTGAAATGAAGTAGAAAGGTTTAGCCCCAACGTCGTTTAGTACACAGGGCTTTCTTATAAAAACTTCCAACCCTGAAAGGCAGGGCTTTCTTATAAAACCAGTTGTTGCGTCATGAACTGAATTAAGGTGTCGAATGCGTCGATAAATCCTTCTATCTGGGCTACCATATTTTTGACCTTTTCCCGTTTTAACAAGTTGATTGTCAGCGTTCGCAAGCTACTCATAAGCCGATTCACTGCCTGATTCCCACTCCGAAAGGCATCTTCCGCTAAGGTTACGTCCCGAACATGATGCATTACCGCTCCGGCGGCCCGGCTCAATGCGCCAGTGTTGGCGGATGGCATCAAACAACTCATCCGCTTCGGCTTGGGTAGTGGGCTGCCCATTACTCAAAAAATAACCGCACGGGCGGCCCCGTCACCTCTTCGCTCAACAGACCTCCCTTAAGATCTTGTCGGCTGCGCTTGACAATAATCAACGTCTTCAGGCCAGCATCTTTCCATCGAGGAGCCAAAACGGAGCCAGCCAGCGTAAAACAGCGATAGCTACGCTGGTCAATCCGACTATGCCCACGTTGGGCAACATCACTCCGTTCATAAGCCGCTTTATGGATCAAGCCAGTACAAATACAATGGCGGTACAAGTAGGCCTGATTTGATTTAAGGCCAATTATATAGACCCCTCCAGCTCCATGAATAGCGTTGACAGTCAATGGATTAAGCGGGGCCGCCCGTGCGGTGTAGAGCATCTAAAGTCAATTTCTGACTATATAAACCTGTGTCATTCAGTAATTGCCGGACAACGGGCTTTTCACTCTCTTTAGTACCCTGGTAATAGGCCTGTTGAACCACCTCCTGGGAGTCATGGACTAGTGCCGATACACAAGCCTCGCCGGCAGCGGCCGACCGTCCGGGTATGTCCGGGTTGGATGCTCCCGCGTAATTCCTTACCGTCCAGGGCAAACCACCGCTTTAGATCGGCATCCAGTTCCAGTCCGAACCACTCAAAGAGTAGTTTGGCGAAGAGCACTCCATTCACTTTGGCCAACAAGAGAGGAAGCTGGGCGCGAGAAATAGGCTTGCCCGACGTTTGCCGGGTCGCCTGACAAAGAGTGTCAAACTTGCTGACGATGTGACGATGCAGACTGGATAAACTGCCATCGCGTCCACAGCACAGAGCTAGTACTACTCCGGTGAGAACCAAGGCAATAGAATGTTTTTTGCCGCGATTGTCGCGGTTATCCAGGCCGGGTGTTTGTTGGAGTGTTTGAAAAAAAGTGGTAGTTTTAATCGGGCAAGGAGTCGAAGTCATGATTTTGTGATCTAAGCAACCACAAAGGTAAGGCTAAAGGCTCCTTGCCCGTTTTATAAGAAAGCCCTGTTATCAAATACAAACAAGTCTATTGTTGAATAGCGGTTAGAAAGGGAAACGGTCGGGGGCACCATTGACACCCATACCTGCTGATCTGTGAATTTCCTGTGCGTTGTTCTGTCTGTTTTCATGACCAATTTTCCGCTGTACCTGATGCTGTGAACCGTCGTCTACGGGAATTTTACCAAAATTGTGGCCAAGCCCGGATGGTGAGTTGTAGGTAGTATTCTCCTTATCTATCGCTTGTGCCCTACTATTACGCTCAGGATGAGTGATACCGGGCTGTTGCTGTTTGTGTATTGCCTGGAACATAAATCGGAGATTTGTAAAGCGATTGGGATACTCAAAAAAAACGAGACCAACTTGCGTTAGTCTCGTTTTACCGTCCGGGACTCGAACCCTCCATACAATTTGCAATCGACGCTTTCAGGGTACAACAGCAGAGACCACGAGGATCACCGCAAGCAACCATAGTTCACCGACAACTTACCATCTGCCCTTACCGAAAGAATTGAACGAAAATCTAAACTATCAAACTAAATTGACAATTGCAAGGATAATTGATTTTTCGACAGGATTACAGGATAAAAAGGAATAGAGCCGAAAGAAAAATCCTGTTTTATCCTGTAATCCTGTCGAAAAATCAGACCGGCGTATTCGTCCCGGCAATGTTATCGGTGCCGTTTCGGGCGCGAACGGTGGTTTGGTTGCTGGGCGCCACATTCCACATCACCACCCACTGCGCCGAACCGGGTTTATTGTTGAGCGGGTTCACGTGAATACCGACCAGGAAACTCAGTTTCTGATTGCCACCAGCATGAGCCACGTAGTTTTTGGTAATCATCAGCCGGTCGCCGAGTTGACCCCACACCCGGATTCCGTCGATGGGAAACTCCTCGGTTTCGGGCAGGCGGGTCAGGCGGATGTTGTTGTTTTCGATGAGCAGACTTTTGCAGTGCCCCACAAAAATGCCGTGCCGATCCTGCCTGATAGCCGTGGCAATCAACACCACATCAATCGTGTTTCCGGCAATAGTCACGGTGTCGGCCTGATCGAAATCTTCCTTATTGGCCCGCTCACGACTTAACCCCACGTGAACACCCTGCAACGACCCGGAAATGCTGTTGTTCAGAATCCGAATATCTTTGGCCACCCGGCCCCCAACCGTAATTCCCTGCGCGGCCACCGCCTGACTATTATCGACCACCGCTGCCACCAATCGCTCGAAAGCCGGTGCCGTTTTTCGGAAAGCTTCGTCCACCAAAAGCCGATCTGTCAACTTCTTCATGTGATTCAACACCGCCTTTGCGGTCGTTCCTCGTGGGGGTGGGTTGGCCTCGATCAGTTTTTGCCAGCTATTCTTAAGACCGCTGGGAGTTGCAAACGCAATGCGCTGATTTTCAAAGGCTATTACCGCATTGGTATTTCCCCGCTTTGGCGCATCGACACTCTCAACCGCCTTGCTGAACAGCAACTTTCGCAATGCGGCCCGTTCGCGCAGGTTGAGAATGAATCGCTTTCGGCCCGGCCCGTCAACTCCGCCGTGAACGCGCAGCCTGTTATTTTCGACTAAGGCGTTGGCCACGTTCACGAGCAGCATGCCCTGTTGCTGATGACCCACCTGCAAGTCGCAGTTCAGCACCCGAACCGCGCCCGGTCGTTCCACCGGATTCCTGACCGTTAGGCATGTCGCGGTTCGGTTTTGGCTGGTGCCGCATTTGAGATCAACCTGCTCCACATCCACCGACCGACAGTTCAGAAACGTCAGCGCACCGTTGAGGTCGGATTGTCCCGGCGCGTTTGGCTTGGTTGGGTGTTCGGTTTCGACATTTATATCGCGGATCAAGACCGATTTGCACCCGTCGAACACCAGGCCGGCTTCTAACCCAACGGCCACAATCAGGGTGCCGGGGCCGCTGCCATTCAGTTTGAGGTGGCCCTTTTTGGCGATACCAGCCGGTTTCGTCAACGGAAAAGTCCCTACCGGAAAGCAAATCTGGGCATCCTGTCCCTCCGCAATCTTGTCGAAAACGGTTTCCCAACCAGGCCCCGGCACGGCGGTCACAGTGCAAGTGCCCTGCCCCTGCTTGTTCTTACAAAGCAAGTCGATGGCTTCCTGAACTGTTCGGGCCTGCGACAACTGGCAGTTCGTGTTGTTGAACAGGACATCATCTGCCGTTATTTCCGTGAGGGGCGGGAACAACTTCCGGCAGTCTTTCACGGTGGCAGCACCCGCTTTCACCTCAACCAACGCCAACCGACTGAAGTGATGCTGCGTTCCGGCGGGCAACTGCGGAATAGGCGCAAGGTTCGGCACGGCAAACGGGGGCCATTCCACCTCGCCCGTAGCGGTGCGGGCGGCCACCGTCCAGTGATCCCCAGCCTGATAAGTGCCATCGGAAAACAACACCTGGATACCATCTTCCAGATCAACGCAGGTGTTGGCCGCTGGCAGTGGAATGGCGGTACTGGCCTGATCCCACCGCCGTAATTTCAGGTTGGGGTTAGTTTTCAGCGCGATAGCCGTTCCACTGAGCGTGATTTCCCGCGTGTCAGGGTCAATGCTGAGGATCTGTAACAGGTCGTTTGGGCGACTTGTCAGCGTCGAAATATCGTCAACGACTTCAACCCATTGGCCGGTTGCAAAGCCCAAAACGGCATCGCGGCCCAAATCGGACATCGTCAGGATGGCCCCGTCGATGGCTTCGATGCGGGTTTCCACGCTGGCGTTGTCCCGCGACCATTTAAATGTGCTGGCCGCCCGTGTTCCACCCGTCTGAATCTCAATGCGATACAACTGGTTTTCTAATCGCCGGAAACCCGTTGTCGGCGGCAATGAACAGGGGTCTTTTGGGTCGGTAGTGCGTTTGGTTTGTACGTTCAGCTTGCCCGTGACGGGGGCAATAAGCTGCGTCCATTCCGGGAAAACCGTCTGACAGCCCACGGTATTCAGTCCCGCCGTGGCCGCATTCAGCAACTTCACCTGCCAAACCGTTTGTTGGCGGGTGGTGGTGTCGGCTTCGCCGAGGGCAACCTCGTGAATATGGGGGTCGTCGCGAAAGTTGATTTCCTGCTGCCAGGCATCCAGATACACCACGTAAGTCCCGTCTTTCAGGGTCGGCGGGGTGGGTGGATTGTTGAAAAAAGTGGCATCGGGCTTGGGATGGTGCGGTTGACTGAAATAGTCAGCCGCCTGCTCCAACTCGCACAACAGGCCGTCCACATACATCCGACCGGGCGCAATGGTCAGACCGCTCCCCGTTGCCGACAAACTGATTCCGAAGCCGTTGTTCTTCTTCGGCACGCCCGTTACGCCCACCACGTCGATGGTTTCAGTTTCGGTTCTATGTTGCTGAATAGCAAGCTGTTCGTTCCAATCGGCATCGAGTTGAACACGCCCCTGCTGCATCAGAACCCCGCTATAGTGCTTTGTCGGGGTAAAGGTTCTCCGTGAGTAATCACCTGCCATTGTACAAGTCTCCTTTCGTTTGATGTCTGTTCGTTACGATTCAAAAAAGATACCGGCCTCCAGCCCAAAGCGGAGGTATTCGTCCAGTCGGATACGCAGGTTGGCCTCGCGCTGAGGCTGATAGAGGTTGTGAAACACGCCCATTTCGGTCCCATCGTCGGCCCCCTGCCCAATTTCCGGGGCACAGCGGGTGCTCAGTTGGCCATACCCCGCATCGCCATACTCAAGCGAGGTAAAAACGGGCCGCACCCGCGCTGCATCAGCCGCCGTTTGGGGTTGACACCGATACGGAGCCGGGACACGACTCCCCGGCGGCACATACGAAAACCGCACGCAACCCTCCTGCCGA
>JAJAYX010000451.1 GCA_026785985.1 Rudanella sp.
AGATAATGCCGCCACACAGTCGAGTAGTATCAGTATGCTGAAGCAGGTTGGGCTGGCTTTTTTGAGTTTCGTTGTTCTATTACCCATTCACGAGGTGATCCATGCCGCCGTTTTCAAATACTACGGCGCGACCAATGTAGGCTTTGGCGGTTCGTGGAAAAGTATGATTGTGTATGCCTACGCCCAGAAGTTTGTCCATTCGGGCCGAGAACTGGCATGGATAGCGGTAATGCCTTTTCTGATTATTACAACCACGCTGGTTATTGCCTGGCTTGTTTGGCCACAGTACGGCGTCTTTTTTGGGACTATCCTGTTTATTCATACTACCGCTTGTATCGGCGATTTTGTCCTGATCAATTACCAGTATAAAAACCGCCATCGCAGCATCTATACCTACGACGATTTAAACGAAGAACAACGGTCGTATTTCTTCGCAGAGAGAGGTTAAAGGGCGAAAGAGCGGCACAGTGAACGTGATTCGTTGGCCGCTCGTTCACTTTTTAGTCAAGTAACCCCAATCGTTGAGCACGCTCGTTTATCAAGTCCCGGTATGCCCGTTTGGTTTCTGCCGATAAAAAGCTGTTATCAATCCAGTCGGACACGTTCGGCAAGCGTTTTCGGAATCGCTGATGGACGTTTGTGCGCTGTTTATCCATCAGGCCAAGATAGTGGGCAAATCTTGTCCAGTCATCGTCGCGGAATCGACTCTTCCTGCCGTTCATAGTGAGGGCCAGTTCTTCCGTATCGTCGGGCATCAATAATTTAGTAGCCAGTAGGTCGTAAGCCGGGGTGAGGGCAATGGCTGCCTCGTCAGTGTGCCAGAGCGAAAAGTTTTTGAGGTGCATGTCTGCGTTGCCCGTTAAAAAGCAAAATAAGGTCAGTTCATAGAGAGTCACAGCATCCAGGGCGGCCTGTGTGCTGTGTTGTCGTATCAGCCGGGCAACGAGTTCCATTGAGCCTTTGTACTTGTCGGCAGTCAGTCGCTCGGCTAACTGGCAAAAATCCTCCATTGCTCGTTTGCGACCATCATCCGTTCGATCAATCCGTTGGGTCAAATAAGCCAGTTCGCCGGTTTGCAACCGAATCAATGTGTGCGGCACGGTCGCAATGCCGAACACCTCCGCCAGATGCATAGTCAAGTCTTCGTTCTCGGGCATTTCAGGATACTTCGCATAGGGCGGTTTCAGAATATACCGGCCCCACAAGCTCACCAACGTAAGTCGCGACGAGTCTCCTACCTGCTTCAAATCGAGCGAAATTTTGGGTTGTACACCCGTTACGGTTGTATGTTGCCGAACAATGACCTCGGCCAGTTCGTGCATAGTTGCCAGTGAATAGGGCAATATCGGCGGTTTCGTCTGACCGAAAATGGCCCTGCTACAGCGGGGGTGAAAATCGATCTGGTTTTCGGCCAATGGTCGATAGCAGTATAGGCACAAGTTCATTCGTCGGCAGAAATTGGGACAACACTCACGGCACCAATACAATCCTGACAGCAGGCCAGCAACAAACCAAATCGGTCGTTAGCCTGTAATTTCCAGTTCCGTTCGGCAATGTCCAGCAACCAGCCCTCTGGGATTAACCCATCGAAAAATGGGAATAGAATGGTTGCCTGATAGGGCTTTTTCGCTACTGGCAACGTTAGACTTACGGGTTGAGCATCGGGTTGCGCCGTATACTCAGGGATGTACTGAAACGTATAGCCTTCGTCTGTCTCGCCAAGCCACCCGGCCTGCATTTTTCCCATCCAGACAGTAGCCCTACGATTCATGACCAGGAGGTGTTTTATCGCTCACCGGCGGTGTGGGTATCGGGCCAACCTGGTAGTTAAATAGTTGCAAAACCTGATTAACCTTATCAAGTCGTAATGCTTGCTTTCCCTGCTCCAGATCGCGCACGAACCGTAGGCCAACTCCAGCTTTGTAGGCTAAATCTTCCTGTGTAAGACCAGTCTGCTTACGTCGCTGCTTCACAAATTGACAAAGTTCTGTATGTGCCATATACCTTAACGGGTATAATTTTGTTGCGTATTGCTAATATATACCTTACCGGGTATAAAAACAAAAAAAACGGCTATTCTATACCCGATGAGGTACCGAATAGCCGTTTTAAGTGGAAGAGTAAAGGTTGTGTATCAGCGGGAATGCCGTGATGCACTCTTTACCGTTTTCGCACCATTACAAGTGAATCGCTTCATCATAAGCCGCTTCGGTCGCGTCTTTAATGGCTTCCGACATGGTTGGGTGGGGGTGAACCGTGCGAAGAATCTCGTGGCCGGTAGTTTCGAGCTGGCGGGCCGCTACCACCTCGGCGATCATTTCGGTTACGTTGTTGCCAATCAGGTGGGCACCGAGCCACTCGCCATATTTGGCATCGAAAATGACTTTTACGAATCCTTCCGGCGTACCCGACGCTTTGGCCTTACCCGATGCCGAGAACGGAAACTTACCCACTTTAATCTCGTACCCGGCTTCGCGGGCTGCTTTTTCGGTGTAACCAACAGAAGCAATTTCGGGTGAGCAATACGTACAGCCCGGTATGTTGTTGTAGTTCAGCGGTTCCACGTGGGGCAGACCCGCAATTTTCTCGACGCAAATAATCGCTTCTGCCGAGGCTACGTGCGCAAGGGCTTGCCCTTTGGTGCAATCGCCGATGGCATAATACCCTTCGATGTTGGTGCGGTAATAATCGTCGGTGACGATTTTGCCCCGGTCGGTTTTTATGCCCGTTTCTTCCAGCCCGATGTTCTCGATGTTGGCCACCACCCCCGCTGCCGACAGTACAATATCAACGTCGAACGTTTTTTCGCCTGCCGGGGTCTTCACAAACACGTTGCAGCCTTTACCATCCGTATCAACTTTCAATACTTCGGAACTGGTGAGAATCTCGATGCCCAATTTTTTGTACTGTTTGGCCAATTCTTTCGAGATGTCTTCGTCTTCAATCGGCACCACGTTCGGCATGAACTCCACAATGGTCACTTTCGTACCCATACTGGCATACACATAGGCGAATTCCACGCCAATGGCCCCGGAGCCAATCACGAGCATCGTATCAGGCCGTTTTTCGAGGGTCATGGCTTTGCGGTACTCGATCACTTTCTCCCCGTCGATAGGGACAGAAGGCAAAGCCCGCGCCCGGCCACCCGTAGCCACAATAATGTGTTTGGCTTCGTATTCCGTGGCTTTTCCGGCTGCGTTGGTCACGCTCACCTTCTTGCCGGGAATAACCTTGCCCGTGCCGCTGATAACATCGATTTTGTTTTTCTTCATCAAAAACTGCACCCCTTTGCTCATGGCATCGGCCACGTCCCGGCTCCGCTTGATAACGGCCCCAAAATCGGCGCTCGAATCGCCAACCGTGATGCCGTAGTCTTTGGCGTGTTTAATGTATTCAAAAACCTGGGCACTTTTGAGCAGGGCTTTGGTGGGAATACAACCCCAGTTCAAGCAGATACCGCCGAGGCTTTCGCGCTCGATCACGGCGGTTTTCAACCCTAATTGCGAAGCCCGAATGGCGGCTACATAGCCGCCCGGCCCGCTACCTACTACGATCACATCATACTGTGAAGCCATTGTTTACTGGAGGATGGAGAATGTTGAACC
The DNA here is from genome assembly GCA_026785985.1 of Rudanella sp. Classification (GTDB taxonomy): domain Bacteria; phylum Bacteroidota; class Bacteroidia; order Cytophagales; family Spirosomataceae; genus Rudanella. The sequence goes on from JAJAYX010000451.1 coordinate 3,606, forward strand.
CCTTATTTGAACAACACAAAGGTAGTTTGAAAAGTTGATTAGCGGGAGTAGCACTGCCCACAGGGTGGCCCTGTGCTACTCACCCTTCCAGAATTCCCGGCTCCAGTGCCGTTCAAACGGCCACTGTTTATTGCGGAGCGCAAAGGGCAGCAGGGCATGGCTTTCTTTGATCGTTTGGGCGTAATATTGATCGTCGTCGGTCATTACCAGGCCCGCATATTGATTGCCCTCGCGGATGGTGAGGTCGGCCACGGGCAATTCAGGTTGCCAGTTGGGGTGTTGAGCGGCCAACTGATTTTTGAGCCATGTTGCTCCTCGAACAGAACCCAAACCAGCCTCCGTTCGACGGGGTTGGGGCCGAAAATGCCCTTCCGATACCTGTTGAGCATAACTCAGATAGGCTTTCAGCAAACGCGGCCCCTCATTGGCGACATTATCTACCGTCAGTTGTTCCGGGCGCAGACTTGTGATCACATACACCCGTTCGCGGGCCCGGGTCACGGCCACGTTCAGGCGGTTGGCTCCCCCAACCATGTTCAGACTGCCAAACTGCATGGCCAACCGGCCTTTCTCATCGGGTGCGTAACCAACCGAGAAAATAATAACGTCACACTCGTCGCCCTGCACGTTTTCAATGTTTTTTACGAAGGCGACGGGCTTGTCAGTATCTTCCAGCAACTCCTGAATCAACTGCTGTTGGGGGAAGTTGAACGTGACAACCCCAATGGATCGACCCGGCATGTCGGTGGCCAATTGCTCCACTAAATGTAGCACGGCTTCTGCCTCCACAGGGTTCGTATTTTGTTGCCAGACACCCGGCATCAACTGGTAACGAATCGCCGGAATGTGTTGATTCAGTATCTGGCGGTCAGGTAATAGTGTTAGCTTGTTTGCATAAAAATGATCGTTCGAGAATTGAATCAGATCCATCGAACGGCTCCGGTAGTGGCCCGTCAGCGAAACCTGCGGCAACGACTGAGCGGCCAGTTCGAGCAGCGATTCCACTTCGAGAGCGGTTTGGTCGGTCTCCTCGTCCAGATTTTCGTCTTCAATTCGGGTGCGGTAGAGGTCGCTGGGCCGGAGTTGCTGACTGTCGCCGGTGATGATTACCTGCTTGCCCCGGAACATGGCCGGCACCCCGTTCTCGGCGAAGCACTGCGAGGCTTCATCAAAAATTACCAGATCGAACAAGCCTTCCTGTAACGGAAAAATGGCTGATACCGATTCCGGTGAAGCCATCCAGCACGGCACCAGTCGGAACACCTCGTCGGCAAACTGACTCATAAGCCGACGAACGGGCCATACATTACGTTTTTTGGTGGTTTGATGCAACAAATCGCGGTAGGTGGTCAGGTTATTGAGCCGGTTGAAAGCCAGGTTCCGGTAGGTTTGTTGGCGGAGGTGCATACCCAGAATATCGCGGCTCAGTTGTTGCTTTTTCTGGATGCTATCCTGCAAAGCGGCTTCCTGCTGGCTCATTTTCAACGACGAAACGTTTCGCAAATCCGGGAACTCCTTTTCAAGATGGTTGATCCACGAGATCCGTAAACTATTCATGAACAGCGCAACTGGTTCAGCTTTACCCGCCAGTCGCTGACTTGCGGTTCTTTCCGCTTCGCTGAAACCCGCCCGGATCCGATCGTTCTCGATCAGCAAATCAAAATCATTTCGGAGAGACTTTCGGAGCGCGTTGGCGTGATTTTCGTCTGTCCAGATCGCGTCAGTTTGCGTGTTGGTGAGGTAGGGTTGCCAATTGGGAAGGGCCTCGGACACGGTGGCGGCCTGCGCCAACAAAGCCCGAGTTGTTTCGGTGAACGTGGGTGCCGAAACCCAGGCTTCGGCAGGCAGCGTGGCCAGCACAGGCAGGTCGGCAGTGCGGGCGGTGAGTTCGCGGGCCTGTTGCAACAGTCGGAGTGTGGCTGGTTCGTTGGGCAGCGCAAGACCGGTTAATAGCGCGTCCGTTTGCGGTTTCAATTCCTCCAGCATCTGGCTTTTTTCGAGCCGAACCCGTAACGTCCTCAAATCATTAGCTGAAATTGTTAACCCGTTTTTCTGGGCCACCTGCCGGAGTTGGTCTTTTCCCGGATTGGTCAGTTGCCACCAGTTCCAGCTAATAAACGAGTTGCGGGCTTCGAGAGCGGAGACAATAAGGGAAGTAAGGGACGAGGGCGGTTCGACGGGTCGGTAGGAAAGCGGTCCCGGACTTGCCAACGCTTCCTGCCATAGAGCAGCCAGCCGGAGCAATTCGCCTTCGGCAATGGTATTGGCGGGGTGGTTGGGCGAGGTACGGAGAAACTGTACGGCACTCCAGAGCGAGCGGCTATTTTCGCCCGTTAGCAATGATAACAAAGCTTCCAATGTCCAGGCCGATTCGTTCCAGCGGCTCCATTCTGCCGGGAGTAAGCGTTCCCTTAGTTGTTCCGTTGCTACAGAATCCGCTTGTTTAGCTACATTGCCAACGTCGGTCACGGCCCGGTCGATCACGAATTGATCGGCGGTCGAGAAGCGGTCAAATAATACCCGGTCATGCCAGGGGTGGCCCATTCCTACCCGCTGTTGATACCCGGCATAGTTGGTAAGCCGTTGCATGAAGTTATCCGCATTCGCTAGTGGAAACTGTTCATAAACATCTTCCAGCGCGATGGTTTCTGCCGAAGGATTACTGCTCAGATACAGTTCTTTGGCCGAAACCCCACATTCGGCCGTGTTGAACAG
>JAJAYX010000452.1 GCA_026785985.1 Rudanella sp.
GCATTATAATATCGCCATCGCGGAGGTTGATTTCTGCTTTGCGGAGGTTCTTTTTAGGGATGAACGCGAACGGCTCATGGCTCAGGCTCGTTTCGATTTGAGCCATTTGTTTGAACACAGCGGGGTTGCTCAATGGAGGATACCGAAACGTTTTGGCGGTCATGTAGGAGAGCGGTTTGGAAACCGTCACATTACCCGCCAATTGGGGCGTTACGTCCTGCAACAGACCCTTGCGCTCATTATCGCGAAGCCACTCCGAGAAATAGTGCAAACGGCTCGCATAACCGTCAATCTGACCGTCGCGATAACGCACTTTGGTCAGGTATTTACGAAACAGCGTTTCCAGCAGGACGCTGTTTTTTTTGTCGGGGAGGTCATGCCAGGCGAGTGAGAGGGCGGCAATCGTTTCCACAAACGTGGTACAATCGAACTGATGGAGGTTAACCACCAGTTGCTCATTCTGGTTTTCTTCGAGCGTGTGCGACACGTAAGGTTTACCCAAAAACGACCGTCCTACCCCCACCGCTGTCTCGGCAATAGTCTTTCCACTGGCCGTAGTCAAATCGCGCCCATCAGGAAACTTGAGGGGTTGCGCCAAAAGCGGGTACACACACGAAATCAGTACTACTGCAGTGTAAAGTTTATGCATAGACGATGGATGGTGGTGGGTTGGAAAAGCCGCTATCGGACTTCCAGCATTAAGACGCTCATTGGTGGCAAAGTAACGGGTAGCCCTTCCAAACCCACGGCTTCTGCCTGAAATTCCGTGTCGAGTACATCGACAAACTGGTATAACCCAGTTTCGAGCATTCCCATGAGTTGCCAGGCATGGGCCGGAATTTTCAAAGTGGTTTCGGCAGTTTGTTGTTGGTCAAAGTTACAGATAATCAGCAGTTTCTGACGCGCGGTGTAGCGAAGATACCCATATAACCGATCCCCATTGTAGCCCGGCGTGTTTTGGTTAGCCCATTGCAAATCGTAGAAAGCCCCGTTCTGAATGGCATCGGACTGGCTCACGAGGTGGTTCAGTCGCTGGTAGAAAGCCCGAAGTTTATGCTGATCGGGTGTCAGCCCCTTCCCGTCATACTGGTTATTGTTCAGGTAACCCTGCCAGTCGGGTAGGCCCCAATAATCGAAAATGGTGGTGCGCCCATCATCGCCACTGAATCCTTCGCTACCCTCGGCCCGAACACCAATCTCCTGACCAAAATAGAGCAAGAGCGGCCCCGTATGCAGCGTGGCCGTGACCACCATGGCAGGCACTGCCACCCAGGGGTCACCGGCAAAAAACCGCGACGCAATGCGTTGTTCATCGTGGGTTTCGAGAAAGCGGAGCATGTGTTCGCTGAAATCGCCGGATTCCTGCTGCCAGACGCGCGTGATGTCGCGGCAGGTGCCGTGGCCTTCCATGAGTCGCCGGAGCGAGTCGTAGAGGCCCACTTTGTCGTATAGGTAATCAAAACCACCCTCAAAAATTAAGCGACGGTAAAGACCGGGGTCGTAGATTTCGGCAATGAAAACCATTGACGGGTATTGTTGCTTAACGCACTTTGTGGCCCAGCCCCAGAACTCAACCGGCACCAGGTGGGCCATGTCGCAGCGGAAACCGTCGATACCTTTGGCCGACCAAAACAGCAGGATGTCCAGCATTTGGTGCCAGGTGGCCGGAACAGGGTCAAAATGGCCCGTCCAGCCATTGAATACATCGACCCCATAGTTGAGCTTCACGGTCTCATACCAGTCGTTAATGTCGGGACTTTCGGTGAGCGAGCCGGAACCCGTTATTTTGGCGGGACGCTCTTCTATGCGTTGGTAATTGCGTTTGCAGGCTGGTGTTGTGAATGCCTTGCCGGGTAGGTAATAGAAATTATTGTTGGTGGAGAAATTGACCGTTGTATCGTCGTTTTCGCCCAAATCGACCACGCCAGTGGGTTTTTGATCGGAATGATATTGCCGGGCCACGTGATTGGGTATAAAGTCGATGATAACTTTCAGACCATTGGCGTGGGTTCGTTGCACGAGATTGTCAAACTCGGTCATCCGGTTTGGCACGTCGACAGCCAGATCGGGGTCTACGTCATAATAATCTTTCACGGCGTAGGGCGAACCCGCCATCCCCTTCACCACGGCCGGATCATCGGGTCGAATACCGAATGCGGAGTAGTCGGTAACGGTGGCATGTTCAAGAATACCGGTGAACCAGATGTGCGTGGCCCCGAAGCGTTTGAGGTCGTTCAGGGCGCGGTCGTTGATGTCGTTCAACGTTCCAACCCCATTTTGGGCAAGGGTTCCATTGGGTTGATTGGTCGTATTTTTATTACCAAACAAGCGGGTAAAAATTTGGTAAACAACCAGCTTGTTGAGCCTTGGTTTGACGATGGTGGTATTCATGTTGCGAAACTATTACATTTGCCACTTATCCCCTCATCTTTCTCATGAAGATATTGTGTGTTGCCCTGCTCTGTGTGGGGGGTCTGCTGACTTCTCCCCTATCCGTATCGGCACAAAATACCCAAATTCAGCGCATCGACCCAACCAACTGGTGGATCGGTATGAAAGATCCGACCGTTCAATTGCTGGTTTACGGCAAAAACCTGGGTAAAGCCTCGGTTAGTATCCGGCATCCGGGCGTAAAAGTAGATAAGGTTACCCCGCTGGAAAACCCGAACTACCTGGCTGTCGATCTAACGATTGCCCCCACGGCTAAACCCGGCACGTTCCCAATCCGGTTTCGGGCAGGCGGTCAGGAGACCTCGTTCGATTATCGAATCGCTTATCGGCACGATCCCGCCAAACGCGCTCAGGGCCTTACCTCCGCCGATTTGGTCTATCTGATTTTGCCCGACCGCTTTTCTAATGGCGACCCTGCCAACGATAAGTTCGCGGACATGGCCGACCCCAACGCCGACCGCAATAACCCGTTTTACCGGCACGGGGGCGATTTGCAGGGTATCATCAATCACCTCGATTATTTGAAAGACCTGGGCATAACCGCCCTGTGGCTCAACCCGGTCATCGAAAATAATCAACCCCTCACCAACGAGGGCGGACAAATGCGTTCGGCTTATCACGGCTATGGGTTCACCGATCATTACCAGGTTGACCGGCGGTTGGGGGGCAACGAAGCCTACAGGAAACTGGTGCAGGAAGCCCATAAAAAAGGAATCAAGATTATTCAGGATGCCGTGTATAATCATGCGGGGGCCAACCACTGGTTTCTGAAAGATATGCCCTCCAAAGACTGGCTTAACCAATGGCCCACCTACACCAATACGTCCTACAAAGATCAGCCCCTGCTTGATCCATATGCGTCGGCTTTAGACAAAAAAGTAACGTCGAATGGCTGGTTTGTTCCCTTCCTGCCCGACCTGAACCAAACCAACCCGATTGTTGCTAACTACCTGATTCAGCACGCGCTCTGGACAGTGGAAGAATTTGGGGTTGATGCCTGGCGCATCGACACGTATATCTACAATGATCTGGCGTTCATGAATCGGTGCAACAAAGCCCTCCTGGACAACTATCCGAACATTCACCTCTTTGGCGAATCGTGGGTGGGCAATGTGCCGAATCAAGCCTATTTCACGCGCAACAACATCGAATCAGCGTTCAAATGCAACCTGCCCGGCGGCATGGATTTTCAGGTATACAATGCCCTCAACGACATGCTGAAGCAGAATAACCCGGAAGCAACCTACCAGGTGCTGGCGCAGGATTACTTATACAAAGATGCCAGCCGTAACCTCGTGTTCCTGGACAATCACGACACCGACCGCTATTTCTCGGTGATTGGCGAAGACCTGAACAAGTATAGAATGGGCGTGATTTTTGCCCTCACCACGCGGGGCATTCCGCAACTTTACTACGGCACGGAAATTCTGATGAAGAATGTCAAGAACCCCTCCGATGCCGAGGTTCGGCGCGATTTCCCCGGTGGTTTCCCCGGCGACAAAGACAATAAATTCACGGTTGAAGGACGCGACAAAACCGAAAATGAGGTATTTAACTTTGTTCGGAAGCTGGCCAACTACCGCAAGCAGTCGCCCGTGTTGCAA
>JAJAYX010000453.1 GCA_026785985.1 Rudanella sp.
CACCAAGCGTAGTGAGGTCCATACGATAGACCGTTTTCTGGCTGGGGCCGCTGATATAGAGCAGGTTAGGGAGGTAGGCCATCCGAACCCCGTCTGCCCCGGACCCGGCAAAGGCCGGAATCCCGGCCAGCTTGGTCACGGTCGATTTGGCCGACAGCGGCACCGTCACCGTAAAATCCGTCGCCGACGAGCCGGTTTTACCGTTGCCGGACACGCTGATTTTGCCCGTCGTGGCCCCCTCCGGCACCGTCACTGCCAACTGAGTATCTGAACTGACCGAGACTGCCGTGGCCGTGATGCCGTTGAACTTGACCGTCACCGTACTTTTTTTGAACCCGCCCCCCTGAATCGTGACTGACTCGCCTTCCTCAGCCTGCGCGGGTGAAAAGCTGCTCACAAACGGCTCCTCCGTCACCACAAAATCTGTCGCTGACGCGGTTGCCCGTCCGGCCGCTTCGACCGTGATCTTGCCCGTGGTGGCCCCTGCTGGTACGCTGACCGTCAGTTGAGTTGCCGTGGCCGCGCTGACTGTGGCGGCTACCCCGTTGAATTTGACCGTGTTATCGGTAGGCTTAGTGCCGAAGCCTTCGCCCTGCACCGTGACCACCGTCCCGATCACCCCCTGCCCCGGACTGAAACTGCTCACCGCAAACGGTGGCTCCGGGTCGGCCTTTTTCTGACACGCAAAAGCCAATGTCAGCAACAACAGACAGGCCGTTGCCATCCCTCGTGAAATCATTTTCATGGTACGAATTTATTTGGTTATACAGTCAATAATTTGAAAAACGGCAGGTTGTAGCTTTATCGAATTACGCGCTCAGCCAAAAAGATACTGGTCTGAACGGCCCGGTTGCTGTGGCCCTATGGCCGGTACGATACGGGTGCAGGTTCGACGCGGGACAGAGCCGGTCGGTTACGGCAGGAGTATCGGCCGGGAAGATCAGTGCTTAAGACGCAACAAATGATATAAACTCGCGATCAATAGGTGAAGCTACGTGGCACGATCATGGAAACCTTGACGAATTGAGTAAACGGCAGTGTGGATTATCTATAGGTATGACATAAACCAATAGATCATATAAAATCGGGAGGAGGCAATTGGCAGCACTCGTATCGATGTGGGTTCAGCGACCTGTGCGGGACTATACTCCCGCTCGTTCACTCTTTCGCCCTTCATGCCTGAAATACCCCAGCCACCCTATGGCCACCGCGCAGATGAGCATACCACCGGCTTCACGGGCAAGCTCGATGTTCATGGTCTTCATGCCGACTTCGTTCAGCAAAAAGCCTTCAAAGTGCGGGGGCCACTGATAACAGGCGGCAACGGTGTAGACGGCGGCCATCAGGCCAAAAAAGCACCATTGCCCCAACCCAGCCCGGCCCAGGCGCAGGCCATGACGGCCGCCAGATAGATCGGAACCCAGACCTGCGGGCCGGGGTCGTTATACTGCACGGTTGCAAACAGAAGGAATATAAGGCCAAAAACAAGGGCCACAGACTTTCGCATGAACAGGAACGGCTTAACTGATTAACGTAAGTTGCGTAGTACTCAGAACTGTTTATCGAGGATAAACAAGATGATGAAACACAGTATTTTGAGTAGAAAACCTTTTACCATTACTGTGTGAATCTTTTTGGGAAACTTGGCTGTAATGTCCGCAAACGTGTTTTCGATCTGCTTCTGGTGATACAGATTTTCAAGTTCTTCGGCCCATGTATTGCGAATCAAGCTGTTCTTTTTAGTTTCTTACTACACGGCAAACCTAAAGGGTGGCCCCGCAGAGTATTCCTTTTTAACCAGTTCAATACAACGTGGGTACCGTTTGTCTTGAACACTGTCATCAACAATAATCGAGGCTGACTCAGAGTCATTGATTTTCTCTTTCACAATGGCCCATAGATCAGCAGGTTTGAAGCGTTCTTGTTGCAGAAATCACTGACAACATCGTGACTCAAGTCAGGTTTGTGGTCGGCCATATTAGTACAAGTGTAGTTGAATGGCGTACTCAAGAGATACTCGATGTACTCATGTTTGGCAATCAATTTAGCATTCGTTTGCTACAAAAGTGAAAGTCCTATTTTGTTATGAGTGAGAATGTTGTACGTTTGCCACGCGCTTAAAAGCCGTATGGACTCTACTTATTCTCTCTATAACTCAATCAAAATCAGTATGTCTAAAGATCTACGCCTGCTGTCGGCAGCCTTCCTCCTGAGCCTCCTGACAATCTCTCTAAGTATGGCCCAATCGGGTACGACCATGTATGTTTCCGGTCGCCATTTGTACTCCGCCGTTGGCGAAAAGGTGGTGTTTCGCGGGGTGAACGAAATGTTTATCTGGTCGGGCGATAAACAGGGTAAAACCATTCTGCCGCAGATCGAGAAGTCGGGAGCCAACGTGGTTCGGCTGGTTTGGCTGTCGTCGGGGACACCGGCTGACCTGGATTCGCTGATCAACAACTGCATCAAAAACAAGATGATCCCGCTGGTTGACATGCACGACGCAACGGGCAATTGGGGCAACATTCAGACCTGCCTCAACTACATGAAGCGGGCCGATGTGGTGAGTGTGATGAACAAATACAAAAAGTGGGTAGTGCTGAACATTGCCAACGAAGCGGGCGATGCCAATGTGACCAACACCCAGTTCCAGACCACCTACATCGACGCTGTGGCCCAGCTACGCAGCGTGGGTTACACCTTCCCGTTTGTGATTGATGCTGCTGACTGGGGCAAAAACGAGAACTACATCACGAACACCTGGGCGGCTATTCAGCAGAGCGACCCGCAACACAATTGCCTGTTTTCGATTCACCCCTACTGGGTAGAGGACATGGCCACGCAGCAAACGCGCTTTACCAACCTGATGAACGCGGTGGTGAGCAACAATATTCCGCTAATCATTGGCGAAGGACCGGAAGCCTACGGGTACAACTGCACCTCGGCAATTCCATATGTCTGGATGATGCAGCAACTCCAGACCAATCAGGTGGGCTGGCTGGTTTGGTCGTGGGGCACGGTGCAAAACGGGGACTGCACGGGCATCCGCGCCTACGACATCACCAGCAACGGCCAATACGGTAGCTGGCAAAACGACTGGGGGCGGCTGGTGGTCAGCGATGATCCCAACAGCATCAGGAACACCTCCATCCGGCCGCCGTCTATTCTCGGCACGCTCCCTCCCGACACGCAGGCCCCAACCAGCCCCACGGCCGTGGTTGTCTCGACCGTGACTCCGCTGGGGGCTACCCTTACCTGGGGAGCTTCGACCGACAACGTGGGCGTAACGGCTTACCACGTTTACTCAGGAACGGCCCTGCTGGGGACTACCACAACCACCAACCTAACGCTAACCAACCTAAGCTGTAATACGGCCTACGCGTTTACCATACTGGCTAAAGATGCCACCGGGAACGTCTCGGCAACCAGCAATCCCGTTAGCGCGACTACGGGTCTCTGTGACACGCAGGCCCCCACAACGCCCACCGCGCTCGTGACTACGTCGCTTTTGCCGGCCAGTGTGGGTCTTAGCTGGGGAACCTCGACCGACAACGTTGGCGTAACGGGCTACCGGGTTTATCAGGGCAGCACATTGCTTGCCACGGTGAGCGGAACAACCTACAATGCCATTGGTCTGACCTGCAAAACGGCTCACGCCTTTTCTGTTCGGGCCATCGACGCAGCCGGTAACGTGTCGGGAACCAGCAATACATTGAGCCTGACTACGGCAGCCTGCCCAACGGGTGAGATGATCTACGCTGATGCCATCAACAGCCTGTATCAGGACTGGTCGTGGAGTTGTTACCGGAACATCAACGCGACCCCGGCCCTGGAGGGATCTTACTCGCTCCGGGTCGATTATGGGGGTTACGGTGGGGTGTCGTTACGGCGCAATACGGCCCTGACTACCTCGGCCAATGCAGCCCTTAAATTCTGGGTCTATAGCACCACCACCTCGCCGTTGCAGGTTTATACGCAATCGACGGACAGTGGGGGTAATAGCAGTGTCGTCAACATCTCGACTACGGCCAACCAGTGGAAAGAGATCACCGTCACGATGGCTCAGTTGGGTAACCCATCGCAGATTCAGCGGATCAACATTCAGGAGGGAGCAGGGAGCAGCCCGACGATTTTCCTGGATTATGTGCGGTTTGAGAGCAGCACCCTACCCGTCAGCGATACCGTGGCACCCTCCGTTCCGGCAACACTGGCAGCTTCGGGCCTGACTACGAGCGGTCTGACGCTCTCGTGGGCGGCCGCTACCGACAATGTGGGCGTGACTGGCTATCAGGTGTATCAGTATGGAACCCTGCTCAATGGGAATGTTACGGGGGCATCGCTGGTAATCAGCGGGCTGAGTTGCAAAACGGCTTACTCCTTCACCGTGAAGGCATTCGATGCTGCGGGGAACGTGTCGGGCCTGAGTGCCGCCCGGAGTGTGACCACCTCG
>JAJAYX010000454.1 GCA_026785985.1 Rudanella sp.
AGATAATGCAGCTCCTGCACCAGAATGGCCGGGTTTTGCGCTTTCATGGCGCTGATAAGCCGCCTGGTACGCGCTAAATCATACCAGCGGTGGCCCTCGAAAGCCAGTTCGAGCCGTCGTTCCAGCAGCACCGCATCCCGGAAACCGGCCTGATTCAGGCCCACCAGCGCGGGCAGACCCGCCCGGCTGCGGAGTCGGTTCACGGCGGTGTATGCCTCCGCGTTGCCCGCCCCCTGCTCGTTGAGGGCCTCGGCATACATCAGCAGCACATCCGGGTAACGGATGATGGGATAATTATTAGCGCCGTCGCCGTTGCCCGTTGCTGTCGGGTCCAAATATTTAAAGACGTAAGCAGGATATAATACACTGGCCGGGGCTGCGGGCGTACTGGTGGCCGAATACAGTCGTATCGTCACGTCGCGCCGTCTATCGGTGGGTAGATACGTTCTGTAGAGATTTTCGGTGACGGGATTGTCGCCGAAACCGGCTACGCCATTTACCCGGTCGAAGTTGGGCCGCATGAAGCCCTGCATCAAACTGCCCTCGCCAACGCCCCCGCCCAGAGCCTGCACCTCAAAGACTGCTTCTTTGCCGTTTTTGTTGGCTACCAAAAACGCTTCCGGGAACGTGGCCCACAAATCATACACGCCCGAATCAATCACTTCTTTGGCTTTGGCCGACGCTTTGGCCCACTCGCCCCGCGTCAGATAAACCTTTGCCAAAAACGCTTTGGCGGCTCCCCTGGTAGCGCGGCCCCGGTCAATACCGGTGAACGAAGCCGGTAACACGCCTTCAGCATCGGTAAAGTCCTGAATCACCTGCTTATACACATCGTCGACCGATGCTCGCGGGATGGTCAGGTTGTCGAGTGAGGTGGTTTCGGTTAACTGAAGAGGCACCCCGCCAAACAGGCGCACGAGGGTGAAGTAATAAAATCCGCGCATGAATTTGGCCTCGGCTATATACTGCGCTTTCAATTTTTCATCCATCGATATGCCCGGCACCCGCGCAATGAGCGTGTTGGCTCGGGTGATGGCCTGATAAACCGTACCCCAGAGCGTCTGAAAGGTGCTGGTAGCGGGCGTAAACGTGTACCGATCGATGTCGTTTTTGGGCTGATTGGCTGTTGAACGACCCCCGCCCCACTCCGCATCGTCGGTGGCCTGATCCTGAAGAATCCACATAATCTGCCCGTACATATTCGTCGAGTTCAGTGGATCATACACCGTGCTGAGCGCGGCTTTGGCATCATCGGCATTCCGGTAAAAGTTGGCCGGGGTAAAGTTGGCCTCGGGAGGCTGCTCCAGCACCTCGCAGGCGCTTAAGCCACTTAGCAGCAGAACAATAAGGAGTAGGTTCTTTTTCATGGTTTTGTTAGGAGTAGGGATTAGAAACCAACGTTCAGACCGAAGAGAATCGTTTTAGCCGCCGGGTAACTGGCATAGTCGAACCCCTGGCTCCGGCTGTCCTGGCCAAACCGGCTCACTTCGGGGTCATAGCCCGAATAATTCGTGACTGTCAGGTAGTTCTGCGCGGATGCGTATACCCGCAGCGACTGGATTTTCAGGGTTCGCAGCAATGACTGGGGCAGGTTATACGCCAATTGGATGTTCTTCAGCCGCAAATACGAACCATCTTCAATTTGCCGGTTCGAGATCCGGTTGGCCGGTCGGGTTGTCGTAGCACGGGGAATATCGGTGTTCGTATTGGTGGGTGTCCAGCGGTTCAGAACGTCCCTGCTCTGGTTGGTGGTCCCGTTCAGGTATTCCAGTTCAAAACGGTTGGCATTCAGAATATCATTCCCGTACACGCCCTGAAAAAACACCGTCAGTTCCACCCCTTTGTACGAGAAGGTGTTGTTCAGACCACCGACGAGCTTCGGCTGCGTCCGCCCAATGATGGCCCGGTCGTTATCGTCGATTTTCTTATCCCCATTGAGGTCAGCGTATCGGCGGTCACCGGGTTTGCGGGCCTGCGGGTCAGCAATGGCCGTCAGTTCTTCAGTCGTCTGGTAAAGACCGTTGGTTACGTAGCCGAAGAACGACCCCAGCTGCTCACCCACCCGTATGACAGCCGTGCCGGAAATAGACCCAATATTGGCAAACTGCCCGGCAAAAATCTGCGGAGCACCGCCGATGTCCAGCACCTTGTTGCGGTTGACCCCCAGATTCAGATCCGTACTCCAGCGGAATGCTCCGGTGGACGGTGAGCCGGCCACGTTGACCGACGAAATGCTCAGTTCAACGCCCTTGTTTTCGACCTGGCCAAGGTTTCTGATAGCACTCCCGTAGCCCGACGTGCTGGGTATCGTTACGCTGAGCAGCAGGTCTTTCGTCCGTTTCAGGTAGGCATCAGCTGTGATGGTGATGCGGCTGTTAAACAACCCGATGTCCACGCCCACGTCGGCCTGCGTCGTGGTTTCCCACGACAAGTCGGGGTTGGCAATCTGGTTGGGACCAATGCCGGTGGAGACAACGTTGCCAAAGACGTAATTCTGGGTACTCAGCAACGAATAAGCCGGGTAGTTGCCGATGCCATCCTGATTACCGGTTGAACCATAGGTAACCCGCAGTTTCAGGTCGTTGACCACCCGGTTGTTTTTAAGGAAAGATTCTTCGCTCACACGCCAGGCCAAAGCCGCCGAGGGGAAATAGCCGTAGCGTTTGTTGGCCCCGAAGCGAGAAGAACCATCGGCCCGGAAACTGGCCGTGAACAGGTATCGGTCTTTGTAGCCGTAGTTAATCCGCGCCAGGTACGACCGCAACCCCCACGTACCTATTCCCGACGAGGGGATCAAGGGTACTGACGCAGCCCCGAGGTTGCTCGATCCGAGGTTGTCGTTGACGAAGCTGCGGGCCGACGCTGCACTCGATTCCGTGCGGTTAGCCTGTTGGGTAAAGCCAACCAGAGCGCCAATGTTGTGTACTGTGCCAATTGTGCGGGTGTAGGTCAGCAGATTTTCGTTGAGCCAGGTGAGTGCCGAGCTGTTGAAAATAGACGCGGATCCGCCCTGCGCCAGACCGCTCGCCACTGAGCGGGGCAGGTAGCTATCCTGTTTTTGCAGTACGGCATCAATGCCCAGCAATACGCGCAGGTCCAGCCCGTCGATGATCTGGTAATCGCCGAATACGCTACCAAACGTGCGGAAGGCGGTGTTCCGGTTTTTGCTCTCGCGGGCGAGTGCAGCCGGGTTATCGGCCGTGAAATTCGACGCAGCGAGCACGTACGTTCCATCGGGCTCGTAAACGGGCAAAATGGGCGGAAATAGCACGGCCGAGCTGGTCACAAGGCCCCCGCTACCGAGGTTGCCGTCGGTGCGCGACTGGTTGGTAACGGTGCGGTTCACGGTCAGGCTGTTGCCAATCTTGATGCGGTCGGTCAGCTTGCGGTCTAAATTAATGCGGAACGAATAGCGGTCGAAATCGGAGTTCGTCACAATACCCCCCTGCTTGAAGTACCCCCCTCCGATGGCGTATTGGGTGCGCTCGTCGCCCCCGCTGAACGAAAGCTGGTAGTTCTGGATGGGTGCCTGCCGGAAAATTTCGTCTTGCCAGTCGGTGCCCTCGCCAAACGCATCGACCTGAGCGGGGGTGTACGCGGCGGGTCGGCCTTCGTTGGTGTTGGCATCGTTCACAGACTGAGCGTATTGGCGGCCATTCAGCACCGGGTATTTACGCCGGACATCCTGAACGCCGTAATAGGCATCGAAGTTGATGGTCGACTTACCCGCCTTACCGCGTTTAGTGGTAATAATCACGACACCATTCGACCCCCGCGACCCGTAAATGGCCGTTGACGAGGCATCTTTCAGGATAGAAATCGTCTCAATATCGTTTGGATTGAGCGTACTCAGCACGTTGAAACTCGCCCCGCTACCCGCACCGTCGTTCTTGAAGGGCACACCGTCGATGACGTACAGCGGTTCGTTGTCGCCCTGGATGGAGTTGCCGCCCCGGATTCGGATGGTAGTCGATCCGCCCGGTGCACCCGAATTCTGGGTAATCTGTACCCCGGCGGCCCGGCCCTGCAACTGCTGATCGAGGGACGTGACGGCCAACTTGCGAATTTCGTCAACGGGCACCGTCGACACGGAGCCGGTTAAATCACTTTTTCTGACTTGACCGTAACCAACGACCACCACTTCGTTTAAGATTTTATTATCGGGTTGTAAGCTGATGCTCACTGTATTGCGCTTGCCTATGGTTATTTCTTGCGACAGATACCCTACGAAGCTAAACACCAATACGGTTTCTGTATTTGGCACGGCAATTCGGTAGCTGCCTGTGGCGTCGGTGGTTGTTCCCCGGTTGGTTCCTTTGACCACTACACTTACGCCAGGTAGTCCTTCGCCCGTTTCGCTCGTCACGCGCCCGGTCACGGTTTCATCGGCCACTTCCTGCGGTTGAGCCGACAGCGTTGATTGCACCGAGGCCGCTGACACGACCGTACCATTGGTCGCTAAAACACCATTGGTATAGTTGATGGTTTGATCGGACGATGTAGCCGTACTGGTCGTTAGTTTGCGGTCGGTTCGCTGAGCAGTAATCAGATAAGCACCGTTTTTAGCTTTTCGATACCGCAATCCGGTGTCGTTTAGGATGGTCCGCAGATTCTGTTCCAGCGTCGCCTTTGGGTTCAGCGCGTCAGCGGGTACAGTAAGGCCCTGAATGAGCTGGTCGCTGTACAAAATATCCACGCTGTAGCGCTCTTTCAGTTCATTCAGCACCTCTCGTAGTTGTCGAACTGTACCCGGCCGGGCCGAAGGGGTACTGGTACTGGCAAGCAGGGAAGGCGTTCGGGTGGGCTGGGCACTAATTTTGGCCCATAAGCCAACCGGCTGGCCGAGTAAGGTCAGGCCCACCAGCCCAATTGTTTGCAATTGGCGTAGTTTTCGTTGCATTGTGTACATTATTGAAGCAGTTTTTGAGTTAGAATAAGTTTGTCGGATTTTCGGTCGATGTCGATGTTTAGCACCTCGGCAATGATTCGTAGCAGTTCATCGGCGGTCTTGGCTGAATACGCCCCGGAAATCGTCATCTGGCCGGTTTCGGCATCCGCGATTTCGGCGGTCAGGCCGTAGTTTTCAGCCAGTATTGCCACAATTTCCGTCAATGGGGTTTTGTCGAAGACGAAGCGATGTTCGGTCCAGGCGGGGTTGGCTGGTGGTTGCTGCATCTGCTGATGGGTTAGCTCACCTTTGGGCGTAAGGGACAGTAAATCACCGGGTTTCATCGTTACCTGTCTCGATTGGCGGTCAGGTTGCTGATAATGTACTTCCACCTTACCCCGGTTCAGCACTACCTTGGTGCCGCGTGGCCGGGCAAATACCGTGAATTCTGTCCCCAACACCACTACTTCAGCGTTGGCAGTGTTGACAACAAACCGTTGATTGGTAGTGGTATGCGTCACCGAAAACAAGGCCTCACCCGTCAGCCCTACCTGCCGGGTTGGACTGCCGAACCACGGAATGTCCAACCATTGTTTGCCGAAGCTGAAGCGCGGAATCTGTAGCGACGAATTGCTGTTTAGGGTCACGGCACTGCCATCGGGTAAGTTTACCACTCTTGTCTCGCCGTAAGCGGTCTCGTAGGTACGGGTCAGCAGTTGGTCACGGAAGGCGAACAGCCCCACCAGAAGGGTCACGGAAGCGGCTACGGCCCATAACAGCCAGGTACGCCGACCAAATGGCCGAATGGAGCGGAACGGTGTTTCCTCCGCCGTTGACAGATTGGTGGCAGCCGACTGTTCAGCGTACAAAAAATCGTGGTAACGACTAAACGTTACCGGCAGATTGGTGGTGAATTGCCGGTGTGCCTGTTCCCACTCATCGAGCCAGTGATAAAACTGTTCCTGGTGGGCAGGTTCACGGCTCCATTCGTCAATCTGTTTTTTCTCTAAGGCCGTCGATTTCCCGGCGAAGTAGTCGAAGAGCCGTTGTTTATTGATGTGTTCGTTCATGTTGTTAGACCGCCGGAGCGGATGTCGTTAGATGGATGACACAGAACCCGGTTACCCTTATTCACTGGTCAGGAGATATAGCCCGTAATGACCCACAGCATCCCTATAAACCACTTGTCTTTCAGCAAATCGCGCAGGTGGTGGCTGGCCCGGCGAATCTGTACCTCCACCGTGCGGGTGGATAGTCCCAGTTCATCAGCGATTTCAGCGTACTTCTTCCCATCAAAATGGTGCAAAAGGTAAATTCGCCGACGCTGTATGGGTAATGTCTGGATGGCCCGTTCCACATCCTGGTAGAGTTCTTCGTACTGGGCGATGGCATCGGGCTGCTGGGCGGCCGATACCCCCTGATACTGTGCTTCTTCCAGTCCCGTGTCGCGCCGAATCGTCTGGCGCAGGTAGTTATAGGCCCGGTGCCTGACGGTCTTGTAGAGATACGCCCGGTAGGAGACGGTGATGGTTTGAAATACCTTTTCGGCATAGAACTGGCAGAAAATTTCGGCTACCAAATCCTCGGCAATAGCTCTGGAGGAGACAAATCGCACGGCATGGCTGCACAAGGTATCGTAGTACCGTCGGAACAGTAATTCGCACCCCAATCGGGCATCCTGCTCAAACGCCCGTCGGATGAACAACTCATCATCGGGCGCAGCCAATTCGTCTGGTAAGGCAGCGTCCATGCTCTGAAAAAGAATGGGGTCAACCGCCAATTCTATCCGTGTACTGCCTGTTTGCCGCATAGTATAACAAGTAAACCCATTTTTCGTCGTGTAGAATAAATGATAGGCGAATGCGGATAGACACATTGAGGGTGTAAAAACCCTTACACGAATTGCAACAATTTTATAAAAACTTTCACTGTCGTGCCAAAAATTGACAAGACCCTATTTTTGGTTAAAAAATGACGCGTTAAGCTGACGATCACCACGCTTTGCAGGTCGTCGTCAGTCTGGACAAGCCCTTTCAAATCCGAACGCCCGAACAGAGCTGGCAGGACCACACCGCCGTATTGATTGCTTCCGACCAGCCCCACGAATATTTAGCCGGTCGAAGCACCATTCTGTTCCTGAACCTTGAGCCCGAAACCGGGCTGGCCCGCTTCCTGTAGGCGACTTACCTGCAGCAAGGTTTATTTTGAGTATAAGCGGTTTTTGAGTTTGAATAAGTTTGTTGGCTTTCCGATCACCTACCATTTACAGCAAGTCATCAGTAATAGGTGCTGAACAGTCAATACATATCTTTCACACAACGAAACCCAACGGTTGAACAGCGATCCAGGCCCGGATGAAGGAGTAGAAACTTGGTGGCAACCGTAGAAGCAAGGGGGCCTCCCGGTATGTACCAACGAGACCCTTTGGCCATAAAAAATGACCCGCCTTTAACCATACAAAACCGATTATAGGTATCGGCGTATTCGCTTTCGGTCATCTCCCAGGTATTCCCACACATATCCAGACAACCAAAAGGGGATTTTCCGGCGGGAAAGGCATCAACGGGCGTGGTGTCATTGCCCTGGTTACACAGATCAGCCTTGAGCTCATCGCCCCAGGGATACCTCAACCGATCATATCCCTGTGCGGCAAATTGCCATTCTTCCTCTTTAGGGAGTCGCTTGCCTGCCCAGGAAGCGTAAGCGCGGGCATCGGCCAAATCGACGTACACAACGGGATGATTTTCTTTTTCTGCCGGATAACGGCCATTTCGCCAATGACTTAAAAATTTATACGACTCTTTTGGCTGGTAACCGGTTGCGTTGATAAACTCGAAATACTGCTTATTGGTAACCGGCGTAACGTCGATAGCCAGTTGAGAAATATGTACCGTTCGTTCGTAGGTAAACGTTACCATTAAATTTGGTCTTTCGTTCGAATAGGAACTGTAGCCGCCACATTCCCGATTTTGGACCTCAAAATATTGAATAAATGTGTGGGGCGGCAACACCACCATGTCGGTTCCCGTTAATCGTTCCGCTGCTGGTGTTGCCTTCACTTTTTTCAGTATTGGCTTCATCGGCGGAAAGCTGGTATCGGTTTTAAAACCCGACTTTATTTTTTGCATACGGGTAAGAAACGTGTCAAAATCAGTGCCCAACGCGCCCGGTTTTGCCGCTACAAAACACGCAATCGAACGCGGAGTCAGTTCCCCCTGCAACGACATGACGTTGCCATTTTTACTGCCTTTTGCCTGTTTGCCCGTTATCAGATCATAATATACCTCACCAGTCAGTTGGGGTACGTCCAATAGATCGCCGGATACGGTCCGGTCGTGGCGATTGACCAAGGTCCATAACCGAATGCCGTTGGCTTCCCACAGGCTGGCAAAAACGCCTTTCGCCTTCGTTTCTACCAAGGGCGTCCAGCCCTCTCCGGCAAAGAGGGTGGCGTAACGCCGTTGAATGGGTGTCATGCTGCGAAGGATCGACTTGTCGCGTTCGTGCCACGGTATCCACTGGCCAAACACATTTTCCCAGACCATCATGCCGCTGCCGTTCATCCAGGCCTGCTGCATTTCAATGGTATGGTCGCGGCTCCGGCGAACAATCTGATGCTGCATATGCCTTCTCTCGTACCATTTGTCCCGCATCACGCCCGGCACGTATTTATCGTAAAACCCCTGCGCCCACGACAGGTGGTGGGTTGGCAATATGTCGAGTTCGGCAGCCAGTTCGCCTTCCAGCACAATACCGGGACGTATGTTGTCTAATTTCGCCCGGAAGTCGGCTCCCCCTTCTTTAAGCGTGTCCAGAAAAACCCCGTCCGCATCAATGGCCGTCACGATATCCACGATTGCGTCAATATCTGATTTCCCCTCGCGTTTAGTACCAACATCCCAGGGGTTGTAATTTATAAAAACGGTTACATTTTTGGCGTGAAACTGCTTGACAACCTCCTTTACACCGGGCAATCCGCCGGGCATATCACGGTAAAAATCAAACTGATTCCGCTCGTCGATGCCTAAGCGCGGATAAGCGTGCCATAAAACCACGCTATCGTACCCACCAAACTCGGTTACCCCCCGATTCAGAATTTTATCGACCGTGTATTTACCCGTTGCCGGATCAAAAAAATCGAGGTCATAAATCATGACGAAGCCACAGACAAAATTTGATTGAGTCCATTTGAACTGAGGAGCAGCGTAGGCCGTGTCGTCGTAGGCAAGTTGCTTTTTGGTCGCTGTTCGCCAGGTATGCAACTGTTCCCGGAAAGCCGGCCATTGCCGGGGGTCATCGGGCGCATCGATAACATTACCATACGGTTTCACCTCGTCCAGTGTGTTTTCTGTCGAAGTTTGGTTCGTAAACAACCGCTCTGAATCCACCAGCGGGATTGCTCCCAGGAGGGGCAGCGTCTTCAAAAATTTTCGTCGTGTCGATTCCATTGATCGTATTTTAATTTTGATTTTAAATGGTAGTCAGCAACGTATGGCTAAGGCAGTTAACTGATTCGCGCCCACACCAACAGGCCTAAGCCAACAAGGTAAAAACTGAGCATCAGGGCCAATAGCCAACTGACGGATGTACCGCTGCCTTTAAATTCTTTCCAGACAAAAATGCCCCATAGAGCCGCCACGAATGTAGCTCCCTGGCCTAACCCATAGCTGATGGCCGTACCCGCTTTTTCGGAGGCTAATACGCTGAACAATAGTCCGCAGCACCAGATCGCCCCGCCCAGTAAGCCAATGAGGTGAACGTAGGATGACCCGTTACGGTAGTCTGAGAAACTAACCGCCGGGCCGGAAAAGGGGTGGCGCATCAGGAAAGAGTTGACAACGAGGTTACTGGCTACCAACCCCACCGAAAAAACAAAAACGGCGGAATAAGGCGTAAGCAGCCCCATCGCGGGCGTAGTGAAATCAGGGGCCATGGCGGCCGCTACAAACCGGAAGAAGAACCCCATTAAAACGCCCCCGACCACCGATAAAATCAAACCCGTTCGCTGACCGGCCGATGGCTGCGCCCGGTTCATGCGCCGACTCACGTAGGCCCCCGTCAGAATAGCCAGTAAGACAAATAGAACGCCCCCGAAAATGTAGACCGGGTTGCCGACGGGAGACGCCATATAATTGACAATCACGCCGAGCGCCAGCGCAATACCAACCAGAATGGTAATCGCGAGTGACAGACCAATTAATGAGATTGCCGCCACCAGCATGACGTTTCCTACGTTAAAAACAACCCCGCCAAGCAGGGCTAAACCAATCGACTCAAAACCCGCTTGGGAAAGATCCGCCAAAAAGGACCGCCCCTCATCCCCCTGGCTTCCCAGCGTCAGGCCCACCACCAGCGACAGCAATAGTACGCCAAACCCGTAGTCCCAGTAAAAAAGCTCGAATCGCCAGGACCCCACCAATTTCTGGGTGTTGGCCCAGGAGCCCCAACTCAGCATAGCCAGCAGGCAGCAAACAACGGCAAGTGGGTACGACTCGATAATAAACATTGGCTACGTCTGTAAGGGATGGAAAGGAGAAGCAATTGACACGAGACAAACAGCTTATTTCTCCCGTATCAATTGCCTGCAGAAACGGGCGTTAGCTGACTAAATCGAACTCCATGATAGCCTGGCGAGGCACTTTCAGCAATGGCTCGTAATTACCATACTCACGCACTTTCTTGTAGGGGACATTGGAGACCGTATTGTACGATACGATAAAACTCCAGCGGTTGTGTTCCGATTGGTTCGAGTCGGACCGGTGCAGGATGTTGCCGTCAAAAAACAGGGCATCACCAGGCTGCATGTCAATGTGTTCCAGCTCAAAACGTTTTTGGGCCAGTTCGACCCGCTCCAGATCAATCACGTATTGTTCGTTGATCCGATCATGGTTAATCCGCCCCATTTTATGCGAGCCACGCAACACCTGAAGGCAGCCATTTTCACGGGTAGCGCGGTCAATAGCAATCGTGCAGGAGTTCATTGATGGCATCAGACAACCATAGTTATACCAGTAGCCATAATCCTGATGCCACTCCCAGGCCCCACCCTCGCGGGCGTTCTTAAGGATCATTTTAGCCGAATAAACGTATACTGGCTCACCAAATAACAGTTCCGTATTATCCACAATGCGCTCATTGCGCGAGAACATGCCGTAGAGATCGTCTTCGGGGCGGTTCCACATGCGCAATTTGGTTTCATTTCCGGTCTTATCGCCCTTTACTATCACATCCTGGGGCGTAATCGTCTGTTGGGCATACGCCTTGAGTCGGGCCACTTCGTCGGTCGAAAACAGGCTTTTCACCAGAATAAACCCACTCTCCTGGTAGGTGCGAATGTGATCAGGAGAGAATGTTTCAAAGTTACTCGCACGAACAAGTTCAGAATCGTACAGCATACAGTTTGTCTGTTTTTATGAATAAGATTGAGTAAGAATTTCAGCCGAGAACCTGTCAAAGTGGGCTTTTTCCCGATGCCACTGCCAGTCGCAGATCGCCCACAAATCAGATACGGGTTCCTGCGAAAAGGGAAGTGTATGGTGGTAGTTCGGTGGCCCGTATTCGGGCGTAAGGGTAGAAACCGCCATGCCACACTGCACTTGTGCTTGCCAGATTTGCTGCCACCACCGTTCGTGAGCGGCCAGATGAGCAGCCCACTCCGGGGCATTTGGGTGCGTTACCTGTGGCCCCTGTTCGTAGCCGACGCGGGCGTGGATATGCACACAGTGCTGGGC
>JAJAYX010000455.1 GCA_026785985.1 Rudanella sp.
CCTCCGTACCTTCAGACATTACTTCGAGCAGCACCCTTGGGTTGAGGAGATTGTCGAACTCGCCGGGCAACAGGTCAGGCTCACCACACACCACCACAATATCAGGGTAAGCATATAAGCCCGTTGCAGGCAGGTGAACCCGCATACCGGAGGAGAACGACTGGCACTCAGATTCATCGAGTGAAATGCCTATCAAAATAGACAAATTTTCTTTAATTCGATTGTGATTGCGGGTTGCGCCAGCCATGGGAATGATTTCGCCGTTGAAAAACTCGCTTTTGTCGAGAGCCTGCCGTTCCATAGTCAGGTACTCTTCGGGGCTGACAACCCGTTTTTCTTCCACTACCATAACTGGATGACGAGTTTGTTTGCTGAAAAATAGGGAAGAAGTGGGTCAAAAGCAAGTACTGCTTCCGGGCTTATTGCGGCACTTTGGTCGAGTCGTCTCTGGTGGTCGTAACCGTTGACGTAGTGGTTGTTACCGAGCCGGGTTTGCCAGTTTGAGGTTTCTCTTTGCGGCTGACCAGCGAGAACTGAACGTAGCGTTTGGGGTTCTCGCGCAGGTCGGTCAGGAGTTTTTCGAGACTCGCTGTGGTGGCATTGACATTAGCATATAATTTGTCGTCGGAGGTGAGTTTGCCGAGGGTTCCTTTGCCCGCCTGCACACCCGCCAAAAGTTTCTGCAGGTTATCGACGGTGCGGTTGGCGTTGGCTAAGGTAGCCCGTAGTTCAAGCGAACGCAATGAGTCGGCCACATTATCGACTTTGGCCAGAATGGGCTTCAGTTGCTGTTCGGTTTCGATCAGGGAGTTCGACAGCCGGTTCACATTACCAAGGGTTGTGCGTAGAGCAAGTCGGTTTTCCTGCACGGTCAGGTCCAGTGTTCCCGTCACACGACTGGCGTTTTGCAAAGTAGCATTCAGGGCCGCACCCGTTTTATCGAACGACTTCACGATCAGGTTTAGGTTTTTGGTGAGCGAGTCCACATTATTCAGAACGGGCAGTGTCTTTTCACGGATAAGAGCCTGTAAACCAGCTTCTTTTGCTGCCACAAGCATGCCATCGGTCTCGAGTAGGTCTTTCTGTTGCAGAATTTGTAACTCAATCACTTTACCGCCAAGAAGCCCACCATCGGCCAAAATAGCGCGGGTGCCTTTACCAACCCGGATGGCTTTGTCGATAGCAACCGTTACCAGCAATTGGTTATTTTTCTCCTGAAGAATATCGATTCGCTTGACACGGCCAACAGCCAAGCCATTGAGTGTGACCGCATTGGATTTTGTAAGGCCATCTACATTGTCGTAAATAATGCGGTATTGATTGTCGGAGGAGAAGAAGTCGGCGCCTTTGAGGTACTGAAACCCAAAATAGAACATTGTCAATGCGACAACGGCAAGCAGCCCGACTTTAACTTCCTGGGATATTTTCATGGATAGAGGAGCGAACAGTGTAATTTGCTTTCATCAATAACCCGTTCTTTCGGGCTTTTGTCCCGCGAAAGTACAAAATCAGTCAACCTATGACTTATTCTACTGTTTCAATTTCTGCTTTATATTGGGCAAAGGCTTTGAAAATAGCCGTGGAAATTTCTTCTTGCCCGGCTGCCGAGGCTAAGTATTTCTCTTCATCGGCATTGGTCAGATAGCCCGTCTCCACCAGTACGCTGGGCATGGTGGTGCGCCATAACACCACAAAACCAGCCTGTTTCACCCCCTTGCTTTTGCGGTCGGCATTGTGCTTAAAACTCCGCTCCACTTTTTCGGCGAAGTTGATGCTGCTGGCCATGAAAGCGTGCTGGTAGTTGGCCAGCATGATGTGCGCCAACGGCGAATTTGGGTTAAATCCTTTGTATTTCTGTTCGTAGTTTTCCTCTTTCAGGATAACCGCGTTCTCGCGCCGGGCCACGTCTAAATTGCCTTCTGTTTTGTGTAAACCCAACGTATAGGTTTCCGTGCCTTTGATGGCCCTGGAGTGTGGGTTGGCGTTTACGTGAATCGAAATGAACAGATCGGCCCGGTTGCGGTTGGCAATAGCCGCCCGCTCCGACAGATCGACAAACCGGTCGCTGGCGCGGGTCAGAATTACGCGCACTTCGGGCATTTCGGTTTTTATTTTCCGGGCTAATTGCAACGCCATTTTCAAGACAATCCGCGACTCCCGATTGCGCGAGGTCATACAGCCGGGGTCTTTACCGCCGTGTCCGGGGTCGATCACCACCGTTCGTAACTCATTGGGCCGACCTAACCGCGGCCGGGATTCTACCGTCCGGTTCAACTCCAGGGCAATGCCGTTGGTTGTGTCGCGCAGCGACAAAACCGGTTTGGGCAGAGCCATCATAGCCAATAGCGGCCATAAGACAACTGATCCCTTAATAATTTTTAACAGGCTGTTCCGTTTCAAGGCAATGATGGGACTTTGGTTCGTCATACCTTTGTGTAATGGGTTCCTCCCACACATTCGACAAATTTCTTCCATTGATAAAACTGAAAAAAGCATACTTTATTTTACGGGCCGTCACTCCGGTTCTTGCTATCCTATGGATGGTTCTGATTTGCTTTGTGGCTCAGGCACAGCAGGTTCCGGTATTGCCGTCGAAAGGAGGGATGCCTCCTGCAAACGTCCCTGCACAAACCGTGCCTGATCGTCCAACCCCAACGGTACGTAACCCAGTCCCCTCCACCCCCTCGCCAACCACCCCCCCCGCTTCCACTACGGCCCCCAACCGCCGATTACTCAACGTTCGGTCGGAGCCGCGCCCGACCGGGTCTCGCACGGCTGGTGATATGACTGGGCTGGCAAGGCGCGACTCCGTTGTTCGTGACACGACGGTTGCCGATGAAGCGTTTAAGACAACCGTAAACTATTCGTCGAAAGATTCAACGATCTATGCGGCTGATGGTCAGCAAGTTGAATTGTTTGGCGATGCCAATGTGGAGTATGGTGAGATTTCGCTGAAGGCCGACTATATCAAACTCAACTATGCCACAAACGAGGTCTATGCCCGTGGACGGTATGATTCAACAGCTAAAAAACTCGTTGGGCAACCCGTTTTTAAAGATGGCGACGGGCAGTATGATGCCAAAGAAATCCGGTATAACTTCCGTTCTAAAAAAGGTAAAATTCAGGGTGTCGTCACGCAGCAGGGCGAGGGAAACATTCGGGGAAACAACGTTAAAAAAGATGCCGAAGATAATTTGTATATCCGGGGAGCCATCTATACCACCTGTAATTTAGCCACGCCCCACTTTCACATCAACGCCAGCAAACTGAAGGTTGTCAAAAACAAACAAGTGATTGCGGGGCCGTTTAATTTGGTCATTAATCAGATTCCGCTGCCCATTGGGTTGCCGTTCGGTTTTTTCCCATTTCCTAAGAAAAAAGATATTGGCGTTTCGGGCGTGTTAATTCCGCAATATGGTGAGGAACCCAACGGCCGGGGCTATTACCTCCGCGATGGTGGCTATTACTGGGCCGTAAACGAAAACATTGGCTTACAGTTTAAAGGCCAGATTTATTCACGCGGAAGTTGGGGAATTGGCACCACCGGGGCCTACAACAAACGCTATAAATACAGTGGGGGCTTCGATCTGCGCTTCGCCCGCAACCGCTCCGGCGACCGGGTCGATAAAACGCAGGCACCCCGGAATGATTTCTCGGTAACCTGGTCGCACTCACCCCAAAGTCTGGGAAAACGAAGCACGTTTTCGGCCAATGTGAACATCAGCAGCAACAGCTATAACCAGTTCAATACCACGCAAACCGAACGTTATGTCTCGAACGTGGCGGGTTCGTCGGTGCAGTATAGTCGGCAAATTGGGCAGTATATCCGCACAAGCAGTAGCCTTCGGGTGAACCAGCAATTTGGGCAAACCGACCCGCGCACGGGCATTCGGCAAAATGGCAAAACCGATGTGTCGACCGATTTATCGTTCGGATTAAACCAACTCGCCCCTTTCGCGCTGAAGGGTGGCACGGGTAAATGGTATGAGTCGTTTCGGGGCGGTCTCGATTTCAACGGAGCCGCCACTGTAACGAACAGCCTGAACACAAACCGAATAGATACTTCTGGTTTAGGGTTCAAACTGGTAGGAACAAAGGCTCGATTGCGGCCTCGTGGCGATATTCTGCGCGACAGTTTGGCCCGCGAAGATAGTCTTCGTTTGGGGCTGGTTCGGGCTGGGGGGCAGTTGATTGGCGACCCAAATATTGTACCCTTTAACACGGCTAACTTGCCGGCTTTGCTCCAAAATGCGCTGGTGACGGGTCGTTATAGTATCCCTATTTCATTACCCAACATCAAAATTGCGAAGTATGTCAACCTGACACCGGGTTTCTCGTTTAACGGCGATATTTACCGAAAACGACTGAACTACGTTTATCAGGGGGGCGATTCGGTGCGGGTTGACACCACTCGTGGGGTTTATACGGTCTATAACTTTGCCACCAGCATCAGCATGAACGCGCGCGCTTATGGTACTGTCTTTTTCAAGGGAAATAGATTGCAGGCGATTCGCCACACCATTGCCCCATCGATTTCCCTCTCGTATATCCCTAATTTTTCCAAACCATCGTTTGGCTTCGTGCAGTATCTGCCCATACCGGGCCTGCGCGAAGATCGCCGGTACTTTTCGCGGTATCGGGGCATTGGTGGCAATTCGAGTGGTGGAACGGGTAATGCCAATGCCATTGTCTCGTTTGGTATTGTGAATCAGTTGGAAATGAAACTCCGCGCCCGCAACGATTCAGCAGGGCAGGAGTTTAAGAAGGTTTCTATTTTCGATAACATTAGCCTCAATGGGAGCTATGACCTCAACGCGCCCACCTATCAACTGTCGAATATCTCGCTGAGTGCCAATACCCAGATTCTCAAAAACATAAGCTTCAATTTCAACGCCAACTTCGATCCGTATGGATACCGGGAAATTGGCGCGGCCAATGGAATTCGGCAGTTTGAGCGGATACCAACGTTTTCGCTTAAGCAAGGGCAGGGGTTGGCCCGGCTCACCAGTGCGCAAGTCTATTTGAGCGGACGAATTGTGCCGAAAGGATCTGATAAGCCCAAAAAAGCAACGGGTGTGAACGATGCTACTATGCAGGCCATCAACGCAAATCCTGACCTCTACGTGGACTTTAACATTCCCTGGTCGCTCAACATCAGTTATTCCTACGGCTATAACCTATATGCACCCGGTCCGCGCGAAATTGATGGCGTTAAAAATTTCAACGTCATTCAGACGATAACCTTTAACGGAGATTTCAGCCTGACTCCTAAATGGAAATTTACGTTCAATTCGGGCTACGACATTCAGTATAAACGCCCGTCGATCACCACGGTGGGTATCAACCGCGATTTGCATTGCTGGGATATGGCGTTTAACTGGACACCTTTTTCGGGTAGTGCGCTCCGCAGTGGTAACTACTCCTTCGATTTGCGGGTGCGGTCGGCCATTTTGCAGGAACTGAAACTGAGTCGTCGCCGGAGTTTCTACGACCGGGGCGGATTTTAGGGATGGTCGCCCGCTGGCGTGGGGTGCTACCGCTTCAACCCGTCTCTCCTGGCCATGTCCCGAATCCGTTGCGCCCGTCGTTGACTGTCGGGGTGGCTCGATAAGACTTCGGCAACACGGCCCCCGCCCCTACCACCGCTCATAGCGGCCAACTTCTCAAACGAAGTGGCGAGGGCCAGTACATTATAGCGGTTTCGCTTTAAGAAACCATAGCCATAATCGTCGGCTTCGGTTTCCTGCTTTCGGCTGAAACCGGCACCGTAGAGTGCATTACCCAGGGCGGCTGCCTGCGAACGTGTTAAGGCGGCCAACGTACCCCCGCCCGACCCGATCAGGTTCAAAGCTACTGAGCGTTTCAGGGCATTTTTCATAGCATCGCGGGTGTCTTTATTCACAACGTGGCCAATTTCGTGACCCATAATAGCCAGCAACTCGGCATCCGTCATAATGTCCATTAACCCCTGAAATACCCGAACACTACCATCGGCAGTGGCAAAAGCATTGACATCTTTCACTTTATAGACTTTGTAGTTCATGGGAATACCACTCACGGTTCGGTGCCGGGCCACAATCCGGTTCAATCGGGCTGCGTAGGGGTCGCCGGGGCCTGCCACTGGGTTTTGGGCATCCATCTGCTCAACAGCCTGCCGGGACAATTGGACTATTTGCTCATCGGAGAGGGTGGCCAATTGAATGGCATCCATAGCGGCCTGCCCAATACTCTGAGCCTGACTGAAAATGGGGGATGTCATCAGCAATCCACCCATCAAAATATAGGCTTTCGTTTTCATCGGTTGAGTTGTTTGTGGAGCGGTTTAGGAAAACCACTCTACATAGAGACAAAACAGAAGTCAGAAAGTTTATTTTGGTAGCGATTGAACCCACTCCCGTATCAATGCAATGCCTTCACGATGAACTACTTTACGGGATACTTCGGGCATCATCACGCCGGGGTCTGTCGACTCCATCCGATAGATCAGGATCGACTCATCGGGGTGGCCCGGCACAATATCGTACCGCCTGTTACCGGAGCCGCGCCCGGCAGCAACGGGTGTTTTGCGGATTCCCCAGGCGGTGGGGTTTTGCTCATGAACCGACAAATTCAGGCCCGATGTGTTGGCCGGACCATCGGCCCGGTGGCAATGGGCGCAGTTGATGTCGAGGTAAATGCGGGCGCGGTCGGCTACCGAACCAGTCGTAGGGTCGTTCCAAACGGGGGCGCGGGGAATGGTGGTGAGGTCGGTTGTGGCGAGACCCGTTAGCAAGCCCGTTTTTTGCCAGTGCGCCAGTTGATTTTCGGAGCCGGAACCATAGTCAAGCGATCCGTTGAGCTGCCGGGCAGTGGGGCCGATGGGCATCAGTACCTCGTTGCGGTTGTGGCAGCTTTTGCACTGGTTCAGGTTCGGAATCACGTATTCCTGCTCGTGTTTGCGCCCCTCGGCATCCACAAAAGCCACGTTTTTTCGGTCGCCCGCCACTTCGAGCAGCGCGTCGGTTTGTTCATCGTTCCAAACGTATTCGAGTGCTTTCCAGCCCGACTCACCGCGCACCAAGAGCCGCGTTTCCATGAGCCGACGACCCTTGGTTGCATCCCGAAAATCAGTCGGAAAATAGAATGTCTTGATGATCGTGGTGCCAACCGGAAAATCCATTACCTCGTTGAGGTCATACCGAGCCGCTTTTCCATTGGGTAGTTTCACAAACCGGAGTTTCTCGGCGTAATCCGAAAACAGGGGCGTGTTAAGTCGGTAGGGGAGAATACCCTCGGCTGGTTTCTGGTCGGCGGGGCTGCCTACAAAAAAGCCATACTCCGAGAGTTTGACCGGGGTGCCAGACTGGGTTAGTGAGCCAAAAATAAGTATAAAGGCCAGTAGCACGGCCAAACGCAGCGACATTATCATGCGACTAAAACAACTTATTTCGGCAAATATACCGTAAATGTGCTGCCTTTGCCCGGTTCGCTGCTGGCAGAGATGGCTCCGTTATGCCGCTCCACGATCTTCTGGCAAATGGCCAGGCCAATGCCCGACCCCGGATACTGGTTGCGCCCGTGCAGACGCTGGAAAACCTGAAAGATGCGCCCGGCATGTTTTTCATCGAAACCAATGCCATTGTCGGCGAC
>JAJAYX010000456.1 GCA_026785985.1 Rudanella sp.
GGCTATGCCTAATCCGGTAACTTGCGCAGTGCGGATGGGCTGATTCCGGTTGGTTTGTTTCATCAGCTTAATTAGGTCCGAAGTGTGGGTTTAGTTTAACGTTCGCTCTTGTTTGTTAGATTTCGCGCCAAAACAAACAAGGTGTACCTGCCAGCAAACAGATTCTATAATCGGTATAAACTTACCAATCATTCATGAGAGCAAAAAGTTAAGCACGCTATAGTCAAGAGCATTTAGATTGCGACTAAAGACTGGTTTTGCACAATAGCAAATTTGAGAACCAACAGGCGTTTCAATTGGATGCTATACGGCTCCAATTGACCCAAAAAAGCCATAATACGTGTCCTGAATTCGGCCAGTGTTGGATAATAGATTGAATCTATTACTTGCCCTCGCATGAACTTCCACAGCCGCTCAATCGGATTCAGATTAGGCGAATAAGTAGGCAGAAAATGCAACTCGATTGGTTTATCAGCTACCCACTCGCTCACTTGTTTACTCACATAATAAGTGGCCCGATCACAGTACACATGAATCCGGCGTTTGCCCGGATTGGCCGCTAATACCGTCGTTAACAGGGCGATAGTGGAAGCCGAATTAATCGTTACATCCTCTCGGGCAATAACCTCAACAGGGTTTTGAGCATTGACAACCGCATTAATATTGACTCGGTAACGAGAGGAATTACAGGGAACATGGCGTTGTTGACCTACCTCTATCCAGCCATTGTCAGGCCGAGTATTGTGCTGAGGATGAACGGCATCAGCAAAGTAAACGACCTCATCAAGAGGCAATTGGCTCATTTGTTGTTCCAAATCAGCTACAAACGCTTTTTGTTTGGCAGGGTCTGCTTTTGGCGCCACGAGTGTGGTCTTTTTATAAGAAAAGCCTAACCGATGCAGCAACTTGACCAAACTCTGGGGATGGTAGGTTATATTCCATTGGGTTTGAATCCAGTCGCCAATGGCCTCCGATGAGGTGTAGAAGCCCCGCTTAAGTTCGGTCTGGACCCTACCGCATCGGCGGTCCGATTAACTGCTGGGAGTCCATCCGTCCCCACCAGCCTACATAGGCATCGCCCAACAAGCCGCTAATAGTTTCTGTGCGGTACGTTTGTGCATAGCGATAAGCGGTGGTGTGGTCGATGCCCAAGATTTGTTCAATCGTATCGACAGAATAGCCCTGATCGAGCAAGAGGATGGTGGTAATTTTAATATAATCCCGTTTAGCGGACTCGGTTTTTTGGAGTTGGCGCAAGAGTTGGCGGTCGTTATCAGTCAGTTGTATCTGCATCGTAACCCGTTAAACGAAGTAGAGGGCAAAAATCTTATTTAGTCGCAATCTAATTACTGCTCACTATAGCTATAATTTTTCGGTTGGAATACCTACCTTTTATGTAAACGGTGTAGCCGTAAGCAGCTATCATCAACCAGTACTGACAACAACTAATATGGGTAATTTAAATGTGGCTTCTTATATACATACACACCCGGCAAATTATTCCATCCAGCCAAGTTCCGTTGATGTAAGTTTCGCTGCAAAATATCAATATCCACAACATTACATAACTGGAACTGTAAGTGGGGGACTCAAACTTGTGCAATTCAACGACAGCGGAGTTCTCAACATCACTGATTTTTATTCATCAACTCCGTTTTCAGGTTGCCCATGAAAGTGATAATAATATTGTTTGTAGCCGCTTTCTTGAGCAGTTCAATAAACTCGTTGAACGTTGTTAAGGTAGATAAATACCCAACTAAGACGCAAGTTGAACATTTTATCAAGGATGGTGTTACCATCTACCACCATGTGGCAGGAGAGGTTTATCTAACTCACATAAATGTAAAAATAGGAGAAGGATTCGCAAGACTCGAACTGATTGCTACAGAGACTGATAATTCATTTGGTAGGGTTCAGTACCAGCAAATTCGGCCATATAAAAAAGGCTTCCTGCTTATAGAATCGAATAAACCGGACTATTTCAAGCAGAAGCAGGCGGTGTTGAATGCCTACAGGCAACAAATCATACCTCAATTAAAAAGAGAAGAGCAGGAGATATACACGGATTCAACCGTTGTTGAGACCAAGCATATGATTTATGAGCCGCAACGCTTGTTACTTCACTACGACGGTACTAAGCTGACAATAAAACAGTTTTCTGTCGACTGAATATCCAAAGAAAAAACCGATTCCCTTTGGGAGTCGGCTTTTTGGCTTTTTAGTTGTTGATTGAGTGAAAAGTCTATATACTGGCAATTTTGCCCTAATAAATCGGTATATTTGCACTTTCCTTTATAGAACATTTATGCAAGCTGCTATCCTAAACAGACACAGTCTCAGTAAGCCTTTGGAAAACCAACCCATTGGCTACCTGATTCAGCAGGCCCGGAAGGGTGTGGTTCGTCGTCGGGTTGATGAAATTGCCCGTTTAGTGGGGTTGACAGATATTGAAATGGCCCGTATTCTGAATATGTCCGTTCGGAGCTTGCATGGTAAAGGAGCCAGTGAACCGCTTAATCTAGCCGCCAGTGAGCGATTATTGTTGTTGGAGCAATTGGTTCAACATGGCTTACACGTATTTGATGGGCGGGCCGAACTGCTTGGCCGGTGGTTGCGTACACCCCTCCCCGAACTCGCGTATCGGGAAGGCGGCAATTACGCTGAACCAACAGAATCGTTATTGCTTATGTCGATGGGGAGTTTCAGCGAACCAGTAACTCAGGCACCCAAATCGACAGATTCGGTGGATAAAAAAACAACCGAAAGCACTGTAAACCAGTCTCCCTTAGCCGTGTTGGATACCGTATCGGGCTTTTCGCTTGCCGAAGACGTGTTGGCTCGTATTGAATGGGGTATCGTCGGGTAGGCTCACATGGATGTTTACCGGATCAACAAAGAACCGTATCATACAGACCCACTATCGGTGGTAGGTAGTTATCGACACGGCGGTCGGTGGAATCCTAAAGGCATTGGTATTCTCTATACCAGTCGCAGCCCCGAACTGGCCTTACTGGAAACACTGGTTCATTTGCCCCCGATTACCCTGCCCGAACTGCCCCAATTGTGGCTTACTACAATCCGTTTGCCTGATACAGATAACCAGGCCATCTTTTGGCTCGAACCCGCCAAACTCCCTTCTTATTGGCATTCCGGCATCCTTTCCGAAACGCAGACAATCCTGACAGAATGGCTCAACAATCCATTCTGTTTAGCGATTGCCGTACCTTCTGTTATTATTGAAGAAGCATATAACATACCGTTGCATCCTCAGCATGAGTCTTTTATCCAAATAGAGGTTGTCAGTCAGCGGGCCATTCCGTTAGACAATCGGTTACGTCAATAAAACTCGAACAATCTAAACGTCAACGAAAAAGCCGACTCCCAGGAGGAATCGGCTTTGTTGGTTTTTAGTTGTTGGTTGATTGTAAAGTCTTAAAAAATATACTTGTTCTCGGCGATCATGGCCTCTGCAATCCGCCGACGGGCGTTTTTGAGGTTCATCGGCTCGATTTTCGTGAATCGTTTTAATCCCATCAGCATCACACGGAGTTCGTCACCCTCAGCATACGAGGTAATGGCTGCCCGGCCTGCGTTGTTCACTTTCTCAACAGCTTCGTGCAGGTAAACCAAGGCCAAATCCTTTTGGAGAGCCAAAGCCGCGTCGCCTTTAATGTCAATTAGCTTCTCTACACGCAATAGAACCGACTCTGCCACATAGACCTCAATGGCCATATCAGCAATGTTCATCAGGATTTCCTGCTCTTCGGAGAACTTCATCATGAATTTCTGCACCGCCGACCCCGCCACCATCAAAACAGCTTTTTTGAGGTTACGGAGCACTTTTTTCTCCGCCACAAAAGTCCCTTCTTCCTCGTCGGTACTGAAGTCAGGAATCGACATGATCTCTTTGCCAACGGCCATTGCCGGCCCCATCAGGTCGAGTTCGCCTTTCATGGCCCGCTTCAAAATCATGTCCACCACGAGCATCCGGTTGATCTCGTTGGTGCCTTCAAAAATCCGGTTAATGCGGGCATCGCGGTAGCTCCGGTCCATTGGCGCGTCGGCAGAGTAGCCCATGCCTCCGTACACCTGAACCCCTTCGTCAACCACATAGTCGAGGGCTTCGGAGCCATGCACTTTTATGATCGCGCACTCGATGGCAAACTGCTCCAAAGCCTTCAATTTAGCCTGAACATCGTTCATGCCAGTTTCTTTAAGGTCTTCGATCATGTCGTCGATATTCTGACCGGCCCGATAAGCAGCCGTACCCGATGCATAAATTTTAACTGCCATTTCGGCCAATTTGTGCTTAATAGCCCCAAACTGAGCAATAGGCGTGTTAAATTGCTTCCGCTCGTTCGAATAGCGAACAGCGTTGTTAATCACCTCTTTAGCCCCGCCAACGGTGGCAGCACCCAATTTGATCCGGCCAATGTTGAGGATGTTTACGGCAATTTTGAAGCCGTTCCCCCGGTCTGATAACAGGTTTTCGATCGGCACCAGGCAGTCATTAAAGAAAACCTGACGGGTGTCGGAGCCTTTAATACCCATTTTGTGTTCCGGCTCATTCATTGTGATGCCGCCAAATGACTTCTCAACAATGAATGCCGACAGATTTTTGTCGGACTTACCCGCTTCGTCAATCTTGGCAAAAACAATGAAAATATCAGCGAAACCACCGTTGGTGAT
The DNA here is from genome assembly GCA_026785985.1 of Rudanella sp. Classification (GTDB taxonomy): domain Bacteria; phylum Bacteroidota; class Bacteroidia; order Cytophagales; family Spirosomataceae; genus Rudanella. Next base: position 4,690 of record JAJAYX010000456.1, read on the forward strand.
CCACATTTTCTGACCGTTCAGCACGTAATGTTTGCCATCTTCAGTCAGGATTGCCTTCATCTTGCCGGAGTTGGCATCCGAACCAGAGTCCGGCTCAGTAAGGCAGTAGGCAGATTTCCACTCGCCCGATGCTAATTTTGGCAGGTAGCGCGACTTTTGATCGTCGTTGCCATAGTACACAATCGGTAAAGTGCCGATGCCCGTGTGCGCCGACAAAGCCACTGAGAATGAGTGACCTGCGCCCGTTACCTCAGCCACCAACATCGATGTGTTGAAATTCATGCCGAAGCCGCCGTACTCTTCGGGAACACCCGTACCCAACAGGCCCAATTCGCCCGCTTTGTCCATTAGGGATGAGATCAAATCGGGTGATTTTGCCGTATCTATTTCGTTCAAACGGGGCCATATTTCGCGCTCTAGAAACTCGCGGCAGGTGGCAGCAATCATTTGCTGCTCTTCCGTGAATTCTTCGGGGATAAATACCTGATCAGCACTCGTTTCCTTAATTAAAAACTCTCCGCCTTTGATAGAAGACTTGTTCTGTGTTGCAACCATGACCATGAAATGTTATGCGTGCATACTAATTATGGTGCAAAGGAAATAGTTTGAAAAATAGTATGCAAGCATACGGTTAAATTATTTTATTGTGAAGAAATTAGATTTTTAGACAATATGAAAGCAGTACTCTGCCGTCAATACGGCCCGCCTGAAAGCCTTCAGGTTGAAGAAATTGAATGGCCCAAAGCCGATAAAGGCAAACTCGTCATCGAGGTGAAAGCCTGTGGGGTCAACTTCCCCGACACACTCATTATTCAGGGAAAATACCAGTTTAAACCCGCCTTTCCTTTTTCGCCGGGGGGCGAGGTGGCAGGAGTTGTTCGCGAAGTTGGAGAGGGAGTGACACATTTAAAACCAGGCGACAACGTGTTTTCGCTGACAGGTTGGGGCGGTTTTTCCGAAGGAGTTCTGGCCGATGGCTATCGTTCGTTTCCGATGCCGCTGGGCATGGATCATCAAACAGCGGCCTCACTTATGTACACCTACGGAACCTCGTATCACGCGCTCAAAGACCGGGCAAATATTCAGATGGGAGAAACGCTGCTGGTACTTGGGGCTGCGGGCGGGGTAGGCTTGGCCGCCGTAACGCTGGGTAAGATCATGGGCGCAAAAGTGATTGCGGCTGCCTCGACCGACGAAAAACTGGCCCTTTGCCGGGAATTTGGAGCCGACGAAACGATCAATTATTTATCGCAGGATTTACGCGAACGAATTAAAGAAATCACGGGTGGGCAGGGTGTCGATGTGATTTATGACCCAGTTGGGGGTAATTTGGCCGAACCGGCTTTGCGCTCAATGAGTTGGCGGGGACGGTATTTAGTTATTGGCTTTGCCGCCGGGCCAATTCCGAGTTTACCCCTCAATTTGCCGCTGCTCAACGGCTGTTCTGTGGTGGGGGTTTTCTGGGGGGCCTTCGCCGAACGGCAACCCCAGGACAATTTCCGCAACGTGCAGGAACTGATTGGTTTCTGGCAGGACGGACGACTAAAACCTCATATTCACGCTACTTATTCCCTCGAACAAGCTGCCGACGCGCTCAACGAAATGCTGGGCCGACGGGTGATGGGGAAGGTGCTGATTGTGCCGTAGTTTTGTCATTCCGAAGGTTAAAATTCAGATGCATCACATACCGATCTTCCATATACCTACAACTCGTAGGTATATTTTTTTTGATCAATAAATCACCATGACCGTACCTCGCAAGGCATCAACTTTAGCATCATACCGAATAAGGTACGTGTACATCCCGGACTGAACCCTCTCGCCTTTGTAAGTTCCATCAAAGGGGTTTTGATAACCTACCGAGTGAAAAATGACCGTGCCCCAACGGTTGAAAACCGTTACGTCGATTTGCGGGAATCCCTCGATTCCCCACAACATCCAGGTGTCGTTGTTACCGTCGTTGTTGGGGGTGAACGCATTGGGAACGTATAATTTGATGATCGGCTCAATCAACTCAACCAGCACACTGGCCTCAACAAGGCATCCGAAACGGTCCCGAATCTGTAACTGGTAAACGGTTGTTTGCCCCGGACTGGCCAATGGGTTACGAATCAGCGGATCGCTCAGGCCAAGGGGCGGGTTCCAGCTATACGTAAACCCGGCTCCCTCCGGCCCCGGCAACATCACGGGTGTTCCAGCTAAGGTAGTCAGGCGGGCAGGCAACGTGATCGTGGGTAAAGGCCGAACCTCCACCGACTGCGTAGCCGTGCCACTCAAACACGACGATGAGCCTGTTACAGTGTAAACGAGTCGGTGAGTGCCAACACCCGCTGTGGCCGGGTTTAACTGATTTCCTGTTACACCCGATCCGCTGAAAACGCCCCCAGCCGGACTGCCACTCAAACTAACAGGCGTAGCCGGACTCAAACAAACGGGTGCCAGGGGAGTCATCTGCACCGTTATCGCTTTCACCTCGTTCACTAACCAGTCCGACGAAACCGCCGTGCAACCCCTGGCATCGGTTATGCGGAGTCGGTAAGTTCCCGCTGACGTTGCATTGTAAATGGGTAGCGTGCCAACCGTTGCGTCGTTGCGTTGCCACGAAAACTGCCAACCCGCCGTGCTGATAGTTGTATTAGACAGTGTCAGTGAGGTGCTGCTTCCCTGGCAAATCTGAGCTTCACCAATAATCCCAATGCTTGGTGGGGTAAACGTTGTTAGTCTCGACGGAGCCGACACCGCCGTACAGTTGGCAGGAGTCTGAATACGCACCGTGTAGGCTCCTGCCTGCGTTGCCGACAGCACATTGGTCGTTGCTCCCCCAATGGCTTGCCCATCGCGAAACCACTGATAGCTCAATCCGGCAGTGGGGTTCACTAACAATGGGGAACTCCCCCCTGGACAAATAGCCGAAACGCTGGACAAAATAGTGGGAGCCGCCAGCACGCTGACCGCCGAAACCGACATGGGCGACGAAGCTGCTGTGCAACCGTCAGGCTGGGAAATTTGAACGGTATATTGCCCTGCAACTGAGGTGGAATAGATTTGTGAGGTAATAC
>JAJAYX010000457.1 GCA_026785985.1 Rudanella sp.
CTCGTCGCGCAGGGCGGTCATCTCCGAGGCCGCTACCAAGCCTTCGACTAAGTGAGCCGGGACAAAAACTACCCCATATTCATTGGCAAATACCACATCTCCCGGCAACACAGTCACCTCCCCGATGCGAATCGGTGCGTTGATGGCCGTGGGGGTCATATCTTTGATATACGACGGGTCGTGGCCTTTTACCCAGGCATTAAACCCTTTGGTATCTTTGAGTTCCTGCATATCGCGCACCGACCCGTAAAAAATAACCCCCTTCCCCGTTTTACCCAAAATGGCATTCCCCAGGCTCGACCCAATGAGGGTGACATCTTTAATCTTGCCATAGCCATCGGCCACATACACATCGCCTTTGGTCAGGATGTCGATTGGCCAGATGTTGATCCCTCCTTTTTGCGAACGGCCTTCGGCTTTACCCTGCGCCCTCACCAAACTGTCGAGGTCGGGGCGGGTAGGCATAAACTGAGCCGTTACGACTCGTCCGGTCATGGTCTCGCCGGGTTTAAGAATTACCCAGTTTTTTTCGACCTGATTGCGGTACCCTTTGTTGTTCAAATACCCCCAAATTTGCTCCAATGTGCAGTTTTGGAGTCGATCCAGCACTAAATCAGGCACCTTCGGACGGCCATCCGGGGAGCGTTCTCCTTTCCAGTTGGCACTCAATGCCGCAACGTGTTCTGGCGTTGACCCAACTCGTTGGGCGTGAGCCGGGAAAATTACCGAAAGGATGACTACAAGTAGTTGTAAAGTTCTCTTTATCATTGTTTTGTGTGAGTTGAACGGTCGTGACAACTGTGGTTAAGGTGTGCTTTATAGTAGTGAAAGATCGTAACCCGGTCAAACTAATCAGTTGCCCCGCTAACTATGGCCTCTAACTACCGGGAGCATAACCAGATGTCGTGCAATTTTTGCGATCTCCTACCGTATCTTTGCGGCCTGTTTTTTCTGCTTACAACCTAATGTCAACAACCCTGCTTCGCGTTGCCCTCCAAAAATCCGGGCGACTGAGTGAAGACTCATACCAACTGTTTAAAGAATGCGGTATCCGTTTCGATTACGGCACCGGCAAACTCAAATCGGTCTCCTCCAATTTCCCCGCTGAGTTCCTGTTTCTGCGCGACGATGATATTCCCGGCTACGTGGAAGATGGCGTGGCCGACCTCGGTATTGTGGGCGAAAACGTGGCCGTTGAAACGGGTCGTCAGGTGCAGACTGTCCATAAACTGGGCTTCTCGAAATGCCGCCTGTCCATTGCCATTCCGCGTGGTGAAGTCTATAACGGCCTCAGTGATCTCGAAGGAAAAAATATTGCCACGTCGTATCCACGGCTTTTGGGCGATTATCTGGCCGGAGAGGGCGTGAAAGCCCATATCCACCAAATCAGCGGGTCGGTGGAGATTGCCCCCAGCATTGGCCTGGCCGAAGCCGTGTGCGACATTGTCAGTTCGGGGAGTACGCTGTTAAGCAATGGCCTAAAGGAAGTAGAAACTATTTTCCGCTCCGAAGCCATCATGATCGCCCATACCGATCTGAATGCCGACAAGCAGACCCTTTTGAACAAGCTGTTGTTTCGGATTAAGTCGGTGCAGACGGCCAAATTCAACAAATACATTGTGCTGAACGCCCCCAATAACGCCCTCGACAAGATAACGGCCCTGTTACCGGGCATGAAAAGCCCGACGGTTATGCCCCTTGCCATCAAAGGCTGGAGTTCGGTGCATTCGGTTTTGAACGAAAACGAGTTCTGGGAAAACATCGAAGCCATCCGTGCCGCCGGTGCCGAAGGTATTCTGGTGATTCCGATTGAGAAAATGATTTACTAATGACCATCATCCCCTTCCCTACCCGCGCCGAATGGCCTGCTTTGTTAGCCCGTCCTGTGCAAACGAATGAGCAAATTGAGGGCATTGTAGCCCCTATTCTCCGGCAGGTTCGGGAACAGGGCGACGCGGCTCTGCTAGAATTGACACAGCGTTTCGATAAAGTTGATCTGAATGCAACTGGCCTTGCCGTTTCTGCCGATGAACTCGATGCGGCTGAGAATCAACTGAGCGACGAACTGACAGCCGCCATCCGGCAAGCCTATCAGAATATCCGCACGTTTCACGAAGCGCAGAAACAGCCTGTTCAGAAGATCGAGACAATGCCCGGCGTAACCTGCTGGCGCAAAAGCGTGGGCATCGATAAAGTAGGGTTGTATGTTCCCGGTGGTACGGCTCCACTCTTCAGCACCGTGCTGATGTTGGGTGTTCCGGCGCAGTTGGCCGGTTGTCGCGAAGTGGTTCTGTGTACACCCGCTATGCACCCGGCGGTCTTTTTTGCGGCCAAACTTGTGGGTATAACGAAGATTTTCCGGGTAGGGGGTGCGCAGGCCATTGCAGCCATGGCCTACGGAACCGAGACCATTCCGCAGGTTTATAAAATCTTCGGCCCAGGCAATCAGTATGTTACGGCTGCTAAGATGCTGGCAGCCAAAGAGGGCATCGCCATTGACATGCCCGCCGGCCCAAGCGAAGTAGCCGTATATGCCGACGATACCGCTGTACCTGCTTTTGTCGCGGCCGATTTGCTCTCCCAGGCCGAACACGGCCCCGACAGCCAGGTGTTGCTCGTTTCGACCAGCAAAAAATTAGTAGCTGCCGTGAATCTGGTTTTAGATACCCAACTAAGCCATTTGCCCCGGCGCGATGTGGCCGCCAAAGCCATTCAGAACAGCAAGGCAATTCTGGTAGATACCCAAGCGGATGCCATTGATCTGTTGAATGAGTATGCCGCCGAACACCTGATTCTGTGCGTTTGGGATGCCGAAGCAGTGGCCGACCAAATTACCAATGCAGGGTCTATTTTTCTCGGCAACTACACCCCCGAATCGGCGGGCGACTATGCCTCCGGCACCAACCACACCCTGCCGACCAACGGTTTTGCCAGGGCCTATAGCGGGGTGTCGCTGGATAGTTTTGTCAAGAAAATAACAATTCAATACATCACCCCCGACGGTTTACGGGTACTTGGCCCCGTGGTGGAGAAAATGGCCGAAGCCGAGTCATTGGACGCCCACAAACGGGCGGTCAGTATCCGGCTGGCACAGTTGGGGGAGTGATACCAGCGTCTTTTACCAACGTAAAAAAGGGGGAAGTCGAAAGACTGCCCCCTTTTTATTTATCCTTTCTTCACTTCCTGCCACGTCCAGAGGGCCAGCCCGATTTCAATTACAGCGAAGAGAATCAGGGGTTTATCGGCCATACCGAGCAGCACAAAAGCCAGCAGACCCGCGCAAAAGAGCAACCGCCCATAGACCGTTGCCCGCACCACTTGCGGAGTGCCGTGATGAATCATGGCATAATAATAAAACGACAGGGCCAACACCAGCATCCCCAACACCCGAATCCAGAGTTCGTTGGTGGGTGGTAAGCCAAACAGTTCCAACATGGTGTTGGGAATAAACAGCAGTTGCAAGCCGGAAATCAGGACATAAGCCAACTGTCCGTAGAGCGATTTATACGTCTTTTGCATTGGTAGTGAAGGGTTTAGTACAGACCCGAAAGTTCGTTTCGATACTTTACTACTTCACTCACCTAACCACCAGCACCGTCGCTACTCAGACCGACTGACTAATCTGCATGGTCGGTTGCACGTTGGTGAAGTTCGGGATGTCGCCCGTCAGTTCGGGACCGTGGGTAGCGAGGGCATTTTGCAATTCCTCAATTGTGCCAAAATTCAGGTTACAGATCATGGCATAGGTCGCCGGACTGTCGGGTGCGCCCCCGGCCAACCCCTGCCGAAGGTCAACGCTCGTCAGGCCCTCTGAGGTGAGCCTCTCCTTCACGAGTGGCGTGTGAGTGTTCAGGTAATAATCCAGATCGAAGTGGCTATCGGCGGTTTTGGGGTACAGAACGGTCAGCGAAATCATGGTCTTTCGGGGTTTTTGGGTGATGAAATTGTGAGGGGGTAAAAGTATCAATTTATAGTCAATGAGTGCGGGTAAGAACAAGGTTGCCTAATTTCTTTGTTCCTCCTTCTTGCGTTGCTTCCCAC
>JAJAYX010000458.1 GCA_026785985.1 Rudanella sp.
ACGAATTTATCAGGGGTTTTACCCGTGTAAAGAATAGCCGTTTCGCCCTTTTTTTAAGGTCAATTCGATTAAGCCGTTTTGCTTTCGTATCGTCGTGGTTTTAGGCGCAATTAATTTTATATCGCCCTCGAAATCAGTTTTCAACACACAAGGCTCACCAGCAAGGCTCTGAATTTGAACGAATTGAGTTTTGCCATTCTCCCGTTTCGCACTGACCAAAAAAGCACCTTCTGACCGTAGATTGTGAAAATTGGCATTTTGCCAGCCCGACGGGCAGGCGGGGAACACACGGATAACCCCACCCCAGGATTGCATCAGCATATCCAAAATAGCCCGCGATGCCGAAATCGGCGACTCGAACGTCGGGTTTTCGCGCTCACTGTAAAATGTATTTTGGGTCAGCGTAGGAATGCGCGAAGGGCCGGGTGGTTTGCCAAAACGCGGCAGAATTTCCAGCGACCGATTGAGCCATTTTAAGGCATTGTCGCCATCGCCCAGGGCGGCCCAAAGTGACGAAGCTCCCGAAAATTTATAGATGCAGTTATCGCCGTCTAAGTCGGTAAAATGCTGAATGGATTTTTGCATGAATGGAATCCGTTGGGGTTCGTTGTCCACATTCATATCGTACAAAGGAAAAATAGCAAACAGGTGGCTGTAGTGACGGTGCGGCTTTGCAAAGGGCGTGTTTTTGCCAATCATCATCCCGTTTACATCGGCATTATAATCCGCCATGTTGGCCAGAATTTCTTTCCATTTCGGCAACAATGGGTCGTTTATTTTAAAGCGATTGGCACTGTGAATCAACGTTTTGAATCCCCAGCGAGCCAACGCGATATTCAGGCTTGTTTCCTGGGCATTGCCGTATTCATCGGAGTAGGTGTAGGGAATATGGTACAACCCGTCTTCGCCCTTGTACATAATGCGCAGATAGACATTAAAGGCCCGACGCATGAGCGGGTAGATACTTTCGCGCAAACGAACGTCGTCCATCGTTCGGCTATAATGCAGGTAATACATCTGCATGAGCCAGGGCAACACAATGATATTTATCTCCTTGTCATTGTTCTTATCAGCCGATAAAAACAGCGGAGCGTTCAAATCATCATACGCCACGGGATTCCGAATAGCCGCGCAATCGTCCCGGAATTCGGGCGGCACGTTCTGAATCGTTTGTTCTTTATGCCGGTCAATCAGTTGGTATAAATTATCTTCCAGATCAGAATGGTTCGTAATTCCCAGCGTGAAATAGGTGAGCTGCACATTGAGATTCATCCACACGCAGGGCCAGGAAGTGGGTTTAGGCCAGGGGCCCAACAAGTCGATAACCGGGCGGTTTGGGTGCGTGGCACTCGCTAATTTGTAGAGCTGAATCCAGTAAAAACTTTCCAGTCGAGCATCGGGAATGGAGACAAAACTTTTTGGATAATAGTTATGCCACCAATCGCGATGGGCTTTTTCCAGGGCAGCAATAGATTTCTTTTGCCCCGCTTTTATCGTTGCTACGGCATCAATAGACGAACCCGATGCCGCTTTTCGGTATTTGCCCCAACGGTTGGCAACCGTTACCAATACCGTTTGCGAACCATCGGCATTTGATTGGCTATTCCAGGCTGTGGCATAATCATCTTCCATGAGTAAAGGCTGGGTCACGACCTCAATGCCATCCACTTTTTCGACCTGAAAGGGTGGATTCTGAATGTATTCTACGTTTTTCTCCAGGCCCATCTCCCGCTTGGCAATATATCGGAGGCTCTGTGCCAGTTGAGGACGCAGAGAAAACTGAGCCGCTTTTTCGTGACCCGTTGTTTTCATGTTCACCACAATCAACTCCTGAGCCGATGGCACAAAACAGCGGAACGTGATGGTGCCTTCGGTGGTAGTTAATTCTCCTCTGATTTCGGCATTCCAGAGGTCAGTTCGGAGCTTTACTTTTTGAATTTCGCCAACGGGGGTAAGCAGCAACTGACCAATGGGCAACCGACACGATTCATACGCACTTGCCGTATTGATACGGTGGTCATAGACATCAGTTCGCCCAATTTCAAACCGTAATGTATTGGGTAATTTGTCATCTCTAAAGACAATCGTACCAAGTAAGCCGTTACCGACAAAAGCACCCTCGAAATAATCTTTAGGAATTGAGTTCCAAACTAAATCGTGCTGGGCCAGGTACGTTGGCCAATTTATGTTTAATTGGGCAACTGTTTTTTCTTGCGCCGAGCAAACGAATTGAATGCCGAAAAACAAAATGACCACTATTTTATCTCTCATCATTTCAATTAGTTAACTCGCTATTCAATGTTACAGACGTTCCTGCTTTAAGCATTACCTTTTTAGTTTTGTCTTTGTACCGTATCGTAAAATTACCCCCCTTATCCGACTTGACTAGGGTGCAATTCAAATTGTCGCTTCTTATTGTTACCTTGAGGTATGAATCAGAAAACGATGCTGGCTTTTACTGAAGAGGAATACGTGGCCTTAGCCCGCCAAAAATATCAAGACCTTAA